>LSSJ01000026.1 GCA_001595785.1 Euryarchaeota archaeon SM23-78 | reverse complement strand
TCAGAAATGCCAAGCATTTCTGGGAGTCCCAAAAAGCTTTGCTTTTTGATGACTTGTGGTAGTGAGCGTAGCGAACGGGCGAAAACTTCTTTTGAAGCCAATAACAACAATGCTCACAAAATTAGCACTAACTTTCATCACAACAAAGAAGAAAAAGAAAAAAATTTAGGATTTTGATATCCTATTAATAACCTCGTCTATCTCGTCTTTGGCCCAGCCGCGTTTTAAGAGGGACTCTTCTATCTGCTCTCGGCTCAAGCCACTCTCTAAGGCTTTCTTAACATAGGTGTCCAGCTCTGCAGAGGCTTTCTTGCCAGTATCACTCTCAAATTCCTGAAGGTCTGTTTCAAAGCGCTTTAGGTCTGTCTTTTCTTTTCCTATCAAGGAGTTTAATCTCCGCAGTTCCAGTAATATAAAAATTAATCCTGCTAGTAGTAGAAGAGATATTACAAATAACATCTCAAAAATTGGTACTCCTCCGATTCCGAAAACATAAGCCATTACTCCTCACCTCCCTTATAAGTCTTAAAAAACATATATCCTGAAAATATGACTATAACTATAAGGATAAAGTAGAAAATGAAAGCAGTATTAAATATTTTTCTATCTTTGCCTAGTGTTAGGAAGGATATAACCTCTCCCAACTTCTGGCCTTCCTCGTAAAATACTGATTTAACCTCATACTCCCCAGAAGGCAAATCCTTGAGGTATAGGTAATCAATCTTGTGATAAATCTCATCCTCAGGAATATCTTCAAACCTAAAGGTATCAACAAAATATGTTTCTTTGTCTTTGTTCACACTAACATCTACATCAATACTCCTGACTGGTTTACCCCTGTTATCCACTATTAAGGCTTGGTAAATCCTGCCAGTATCAGGCTCTTCAAAGAGTTTTAGATTAAAACCAGGCACTGACAAAGCCACATCTAAGGTTTTGCTTAGAATTAACGAGCCATTCTGAACAACCTGAATCTCAACTGATTTCTCAGAAGGATCAGCTGGCAGGTTAAGCAGGAAATCTTGTTTTTCAATCAAACCAGGAGTAAGGGTTTCCACTTTCTTAGCACCCTTAACCCACTTATTAATAACCACTTCTAAATTATTAACCTCTTTTTGACCAAGGTTCTCTAAGGTTACTTTAAGAACATAATTATCCAAGATCTCAGCGCTTATTGACCCTGCAGAGACACTAAGCCGGGGTATCTCAGAAATCTTGGCTTCAGAACAAGGGTTACATCTGCCTCCACAATCAACATCCTCTTCATTACCATTCATTATTCCATCGCTACAAGTTCCTTGATACACACAAGTCTCTAACTCTGAGGGCTTGTTCTTAGTAGTGCCGCACTTATTAGCATCAGTACAAGTCCTTTTTCTTACACCATTTACTTCACAAGCACCCCAGTCACCACAAGACCAGTCTTCTGTACAAGAAGTATAAGGTAAGAGGCCTCCGCCACCTCCTCCGCCACCTCCTCCTCCGCCACCTCCACCACCAGAGGTGCAGGATCTGGTCTCAGAAGGCTTATTGACGGTAGTGCCGCAATTATTAGCATCAGTGCAAGTTCTTCTTTCCAAATCATTCACACAGCTACCCCAGGAACCGCAACTCCAAGATTCTACACAAACACAAACAGAGCAATTTGTGCTAACACACTCCTTATCGCCGTCACAGTCAGAATCACAGTAGAACTGAGTGGATACGCAAGCACCCCAGACTTCATTAGTGCAGGTTTGAGTACCTGCACAACCATTACTATTAGTACAAGCCCTGGTTGTGCCATTCTGGCAAGGACACTCACTTACTGTTACACTTCCATCTTGTTTTGAATTATCTAATGGCTGACTGTTTATATCTGATATCTTAACATTGGACAAAGTTAGACTGCTGCTTGCAGATTGTGCACTAAGAGTTTGGAAATTAAACCTTATGTGTGTCAGAACTCCACTACTACTGCTTGCACTTCCATTTCCCAGCCTTGTACAAGCAATATTCCTTATCAAGCCAGCAGTGGAAGTGTCAGGAGATACACAATAAGTAGGGTCTTGACCACTATTATTTAAAAAAGTTCCTTCAGTTATGCTAACGAGCTGAAGAACACTTGAATTATAGGTTAAATCATACTGAAATCCATATACATTACTCACTCCGCTTATGGTTACATTAACCACATAGCTTGAGTCATTACATATGTAGAACTGAGGAGAAGCTGGTACAATACTAACAAGAGCACTAACAAGATTAATTAAAAACAGGAAAACTAATAAGAAAATAGGTGTTCTCCAGTTAAGAATTTTGTTATTCATAAAAAAATACCTCTTCTTTTGATTTTTAGCTTGTACACATTACTATTTTCAATCTTTTAATATATATATTTTATCATTTAAGGCATTAGGTAAACCTGATGGACACAAATACAAGGTCATATATGTCAATCTCGCTATTATTATCAGTGTCTGCCTGTTCGTCAAAGCCAGAGGTTTTTCCAAAGTCAGAGGCAACAATGATTAAGTCAAAGATATCAATGCTTCCATCGCAGTTCAAATCAGCAGGCCCACAACCAGTACCAATTATGTATTCAAATGCTCCAACATCTGGTCTTGTTCCTTGAGGAACAGGAGTGCCTTCAAGATCAGTTGTAAAGCCCAAGTCTATGCCCATGTCAATGGCAGGACTGCCAGGTCTTAGATGAAAGTCGCCATTATCAGGGTCTACAAACATTGGATCAGCAACTATGGAGTGAGGGCCTCTTATACCCTCTCCATTAACTCCTTGGGTTGCTTGAAATCCAGCAAAATCTACTTCTCCCACATAGGCTACCCAAAACTTGTCTGGACCGTCCGGATAGTATATGTTGTAATCAGTATCCAATGTATAATTTCTAGCACCGCTGTACCAGCGTATCTGATACCTCCTGTTATCTAAGAAGATGTTGTTCCTTAACTTTACCTTGGCTCCCTTACCATTATAATTCCTTCCTGAAGCAAGCCCGTCCAAACAATTATGAAACACATTATTAAAAACTTCCTGTTCATATTCATAATGAAATCTGCCACCTACTGTACAGTTAGTTACAATGTTTTGATAGAATTTGTTTCCGCTCTTATCAGCACGAGCATCATTGTTACACTGGGTTGAGATTCCATAACCAGTTGCCCCACCGAGATTATGACAGTCTTTGACCAAGTTTCTTCTTACAATTGTATTCATGAGTTCCTGTCTTGTAAAAGTATAAAATAAAGGTCCAGAACCACACCTCTCACAAATATTATCCTCCTTGGAGAATTATTTGTGCTACTAATAAGATAGATTCCATTGCTAGCCCATGCTAGTTCGCAGTTAATTATCTCCATATTATGATGCCCATCCCAAAAATCTATCAATCCATGTTCTCCATGTTTTAGCTCGCAGTTTTCCCATCTTATGTATTCTGAAGGATAACTACTCCTTATGCCAGAGCCTGTAGCCATTAATTTTAAGTTCTTGAAAGTAATGTATCTGTTGTCAAAAATTCTGAAATTATAACCCCAACGATTCGCCCAAATCCTGCCTGTAGGATCGCTGCTGTCTGTTGTATGAACATAAAACAAATTACCTCTGCACTGCCCTTCTTCTAAGTAATAAGAGCCTGGAGTAGCTTCACACTTAGTAATACTAGATACTGGAGTAAGCAATATATAATCATCATTAGTAGGAATACCTACATCTTGAAACATATTCCCTGGGTGAGAACAACCATCAAGGTGAATACTATAAACATTATTGCCTTCATAGACCCAGGGTTCATCATACATCCTGTAAGCTCCCCATACAATTCCTGGCTCTCCTTCCGGGCAGTTGCCGTCAATGGTTATGCGCTCTGTGCTGTCTGAATACTGTCTTCCATTCAGAACAAGTATTCCTCCCTGAGAAGCAATATACCCATCATTTGTTACACATACATGCAAAGTGTCTCCTGATTCAACCCCTGTTTCTCCAAAAACAACTTCCAGCAGGCCGTCCCAAGCATTATCATAATCTGTGCCCTCTTCACTGCCATAGTTTCCTCCTACAGGCTTGACATACCAATTTGTTCTTCCTTCTGTTGTAAATGAACGTGTTGGAGTGAAGGTTGTTACTGTTCTACCTGAATCCTTGACAGCAACTCTCCAATAATATGTAGTGCTCGGACTAAGAAAAGCTCTGTACTCTCCATAGTGAGGAAGCCAGCCAGACTCCTTTAGATTATCAGAATCAAAACTATCAACAGTATCTACTTGGAAAAAATAAGATAAAGGATGTGTTGCTCCTCCTGAAAAACTAGCATCACCCCCACTAGCCTTTAATGTAACTGTTTTGTCAACACCACTAGCACCGTCATCAGGGTAAATCATTGTTAAGGGTTCACCACTAGAAAGCTCTAGCCTTGCATTGCCAATCATTTCAAGATGATTGCTTCCAGCACTGTCCCTGATATAACCGGTTCCGCTTATACCGCCAGCACCAACCTCCCCATCCATCTACTAACACTGCTAGGAACCCTGTCATCACCATTATTAACCCAGTTATTGTAAAGAGCAGAAATATCTGTGTTTGATAACCTCCTAGACCACCACCTAGCCATTAAAACATTTCGCTTGGTCTCGCTATTCCCAATTCCCATTACTAATTCTCCTGTGTTATCAATGCTAACAAGAGCAATATTACCATCTAACTTAGTGCCAACAGACTCGCTGTTAACAAAGAGCTCAATAGTTTTAGAAGCAGCATCCCAAGTCATAACAGCATGCACCACTCCAGAAACACTCTTACTAAGAGTTACCTGCTGTGTTCCATCTCCAACCTTGGCTTGAAGACCATCATTAAGAGGCTGATGCACATTTCTTGAAAAACCAATAGCCCAGCCAGGGTTGCCTCCATTATACAAGAGAGTAAAGGCCTTCCCCTTGCCTAAAACAACATTCCAGTCAGCCAGGGTTAATGACCTTGTGTCAACAATCACTTCAGCACTAAAGCTTGTTGACGTATAATCAATATCAGTAACATCAGTATCTGCTAGCTCTGCATAGCCACCATTAGCAAGGTAGAGAAAATCATCACCATACTCTGGATAAGAACCAAAGTTAGGTATTTTACCAATCTGCGCGCTTACAAAGATAGGTAATAAGGATATTAATAGCATGAATAAAACTGAAATTCTTTTCATAGTACTTAATTTTAGAGTTCTTATTTTATATATTTTCTCATAATTCAACTAAGAGAATCTGCTAGCCACAAATACAATATCAAAAATATCAACTTCTCCACTGCTGTCAGTGTCAACTCTAAAGTTAAAGCCAGATGTTTTGCCAAAATCAGCACCTACTAATACTATATCAGAGATGTCTACCACGCCATCACAATTAATATCACCATCAATACAAGTTCTGCCACCTTCAAATTCATAAGCGCCTATATCAGGGGCACTACCTTGAGGGATAGGGTTGCCATCAAAATCATGAGTAAGACCAACATCAAAACCCATGTCAACAGCAGGACTGTTAGATTGTAAGTGAAAATCATGGTTATTAGCATCAACAAATAAGGGATTAGTAACAAGTGAATTAGGGTCAAAGATATAACCAGGAGAGGAAAGCTCTTGCCACTCTGAAAAATTATAAGAAGCCCACCCATCTGCATCTCTTAAATAAAATTTATCTCCCGAGTTTGGATAAAAGATATTGTAATCTGAGTCTAAAATATAATCACTTTTGTTTGCAAGGGTGCCAAAAACAAAATGATAAGAAATAGGATTAAGAGAGATAGTGTTTCTTACCTTAATACCTGGTCCTCTACCATCACTCTGAGTCTGGCCACATCTCATGTTATTAATATTATTACAAAAAACATTATTATAAGATTCAAGGGGATCAGGCCACTTATAGTATAACCCGTCTTCTCCATCACAAACAATATTATGATGCACTTTATTCCCAGAAGTATTACCTAAAGTAACATAACCTGGGGCTCCAAATGCAATACCTCCTCCTACTTTGTGACCTCCCAAACCATGCAGGTCATGTATATAATTATATCTTACAATATTATTTGTTGCGTTTTGACCTTCATAAGCATAAAAAACAATGCCATCTTCACACTCATAAATCTCATTATTTTCAAAAAGATTATTAGATGAACCACCCATTAATCCTATGGCATGAGGGTCTTCTCCCCCTTGATGCTCAGGCAAATAACCCATGTAACGAATAATAGTGCCAGAAACAGTGTTTGAGTGAGCACCATGATTAAAAGCAATGCCTTCTAGCCCATATTCAAGCACAGAATCTATTATCTCAAGATGATGAGTATCTTTTCCATCTGCTCTTACCACAACTCCATCCTCATATCTTAAGGTACAGCCCTCAAATCTTATATAACTAACATTGTTTCCGCTTTTAAAAGAATCAAGCCATCTGTGCATGTTACAAATAGTAAGGTTTAGAAAGGTGACATAACTGGTGTTCTGAGCAAGTAAAAACTCATATCCATATCTGTTAAGAGCCACTCTATCAGTAGGGTCACCATTATCAGAGGTATGAACATAAATCTTGGTCCAGCCTATGTAAGTATCACTATAAAAAGTGCCTGGGTTTGCTTTGCACTCTTCAAGAGAATCAGCTTTGGTAAGCATGTTCCCTAAGCAATCACTTATATCTTCAAAAATCATGCCAGGATAAGTGCCTCCTGCTAAACCAATTGAATAAGTGTTACTACCTTCATCAATCCAAGGCTCATATTTAGGAATATAAGAACCCCACACAATACCAGGATCGTCTGGGCAATCCCCTTGGATTATGGTGCGATGAGAATTATCGATTCCCTTAGAAACTCTTAGATAACCTTGATCTGAACGACTAACCATTAATTTCAAGATATGCATTCCACAAATGTATAAAGTATCTCCAGATTGAACACCACCCCCACCCCAAGGCACATTCTCTAAGCCATCCCATGCATTGTCATAGCTAGTACCATTTTCTAAGCCATAGTCTCCGCCTGCTGGTCTGACATACCAGTCAGCGGCAGAGATAAGAGGAAGTAAAAATACTAAAATCATTAATCCAAACAATACTTTTTTCATAATTTTACTATTAATCTTTCTCATATTTATAATTTCTTATAGAAAAAAATGCGGGCCCCAAAAACCCAAAGGGTTTTTGTGCGCCGCATTACTTCGTAATGTGGGCAAACAGAAAAATCAAAGATTTTTCTGGGCCCTCATTCACTGCGTGAATGCGGGCGGCAGGATTCGAACCTGCGTAGGCACTACTCCAAGACTGGCGTCTTGTCCTGCCAAGGCCAAGCCTTGTCTAAGCCAACAGATGACTTATACTCGTTCTTCATTGTACCACGTTTTTACGTGGAGCTCAGCACTCAAGTACCTTGAGTCTGTCCCGTCTAGCCACCAAAATGGTTTTGGCCACTCCGGCACACCCGCATGTTTTGCATGGGTTGTGACGGCCCAAAAATCTTGTTTTGATTTTTGATTGCCGGCACACCCGCATGATAGAAAAGAAAAAGATTTGGTTTAAAAGATTTATTGTTTTTGGAACTAAAGGCTTTGTAATCTGCGTTGCACCTCATCAAAGGCTTGGGTTAGTCTTTCTATTTCTGAAAGTTGTTTTTCTTGCTCTGGTTTTGGTTCTGGTTCTTGTGGCCTTTCAAGCTCTTGAGGTGGCTGTTGTGGTGGTGGTTGCGGTTTAGTTTCTAGTGGTTGTGTTGTTAGCTCTTTTGCCCATTGCGAAGGCTGCTGTTCTGGCAGGGGTTGTAATTGTTGCTCTCCGTAGACTTCTAGATGCGGTGCTGGTTGTGGCTTTGGTTTTGGTTCTGGTTTGGGCGGTTCTTCTATTAGTTTGTCAAGGTCAATTCCTGGGAACATCCTTTGCAAGTCTTCTTTACTGTGTTGGGGGATTAACTCATGTATTTTTTGCACAAGGATTTTTGATTCTTCTATTTCTTTTGTTATTCCCTCCATTACTTCTTGTTTGGTCTTTCTTATCTGCCTTACTCGGTAGATTTCTTTTAATATACTTAAGGTTAGTTTTGAGGCTTCTAAGAGATTTCTTCTAAAAGCATTTGGATTAGTTATGCGTACAAAGAACTCATCTTGGGGTTGTTCTTCACTCATTTTATGTTTTCATCCTCTGGAAAGTTCTTCATGCATGGACTCTAGTTTATGGGTTATTTCATCCATGCTCTTCTCCCAACTCATTATCTCATTTTCTTCCTTGTTTTTTAAGTCTTCTAGCTCTGAGAGAAGCTGTTTAACATTAGCTACTTTTTTGTTGATTACCTCTACTATTTCGAGTATTTCATTGTACTTGCCAATCTTTACAAACACAGGATTGGATTCCTTTATCATTATGTTCACCTCTAAGTTTATTCAAGGATTCTCAAAGAGTTTATTATCAATAAGTATTAGTTTTTCTTGTATTTCATTCAGGGCTTGATTCAATTCATGGTACTTATCTTCCTGGGCTTTTCTAGTGCCTGTGTCTTGTCCCAGCATCTCTCCGGCACCATCTGACATTGTTTTTACCTTGTCAATAACATCGTTTATTCTTAGATAGTTTCTTATGCTGAGGAATATCTCTTCAGGTATTTCCCTTGGAGGTTCTGGTTCTGCTTGAGGATAGTCTATCTCTGAAGCAGGTTCTGGCTGGATTTCTTGCTCTGATTCTGATGCCCAATCCTGACCTGATGCCCATTCTTGTTCTGTGCCTTTATCTGTGGTCCAGTCATATGGTTTTTCTGATTCTACAGGCGATTCTTCTGGTTCGGGTTGTGCTTCTGGTTCAGGTTTTTTTTCAAGGTCCTTGATTTCTTGCTCATTAAAATCAGGGAGTTCAAAGCTTTCGTCTGGTCCTGATAGTGCTCTTGGACCTGTTTCAAAAGTAGGTAGTTCTTCTTTTGGAGGTTGTGAAGCTTGGGTAGTCTGATGGGGAGATGGAGAAAACCTTTGTGGCGATGTTCTTGGTGGTATTTGTGGTCGTGTTTCCAGAGCTTTACCCATTTGTTGGCGTTGTGGCACGCCAAGTGGTCTAAGAGGTCTTTGTGGTTGCTGAGAAAACAGTGGCATTCCTGGTCCTCCTTTATCTAAGTCTTTTACTCCTTTTCTTTCACCAGGCTTAGAAGGCAGTCGGAATTCTTTTTTCCTTCTGAATAAACCCATATCACACCCCTTTTTCAATAAAGTATTATTCCTAAAACTATATAAATCTTGCTATTATTAAATATGTATCTATTAGGGTTTTTATTTTTTTCTGTTATAGTCTATTATGTTAAATAAAATTCTTACTCTTATTAGACGGCCAGGGATTTCCTAACTTAACAAAAGGGATTTTTACGACTACAAATGACCTTTGCGAAAATTTAAATTAGAAATGTTTAAATATAAATTAATCTCATATATACTATAATTAGTTTTGAGGTAAAAACTATGAAAAAAGTGATTTTCTTTGGAATTATTTCTGTGATGTTATTAGCTGTTGTTTTGAGTGGATGTCAGAATATTGGCGATGCATTTAAGATTAATCCTGTTCGGAAACCAGCTACTTGTAAACATGATAAGCACTGTTCTAAATTGATTTGCCCAATGGTCGTTGGTGGCGATAAACCTAAATGCGATATAAAGATAGGAACCTGTTATTGCGGCGGTGTTTGTGGTGATGGATACTGTGACATAGTAGAAAAAAGAGATAGAACCTGTTATGAAGACTGCATGTGGTGCTCAGATGGTACACTATACGGAAAATGTGCTATATTGAAGCCAAAATATTGTGATAATGGACAACTAGTAGATAGATGCAGTGCCTGCGGCTGCCCTACAGGATATGAATGCCTAGATAATGGAAGCTGTATCCCCCCAGGAGAACCTTTAATGATACACTCCGGGGAAGATTTAAAGTTGGTAAAAAAAAGTTTAATTGCTCCTTTTTCAAATAATCTGCTAATTGAAAGAGAAAATCAAGAGGGCTGGTCATCTCACATTTATGAGCTGGATGGTAATAATCTCTATTTGAAATCCTCTATTCCAGGATACATTAATGAGGTGATTTCTTATTCCAAAGATGGCGCATCAATTAGTGAGTGGATTCTTTTTTCTACTAAATCAAACACTGATAAAAGAATTGATAAAATCTGGAGATCAACCTCGCTTACAGGTCCTTGGGTTAGGGATTATGACAGGGAAAGAGGATTTTGCTATCAGGAGAGCCCTTGTGCACCTGAGAATGATAGTGCTGAACTTGCCGGCATTCAATATTTCCAAAAAGACTTGATTGATGGAGAATTTGTAATGGCTAGTCTTACTTGTCAACCCCATTTTAGCTTGGATATGATGAATTCTTGGCTATCTCCGTTTAGACACTATACAACTTATACAGGCCCAGCAGAAACTTCTTATGAATATGTATACTATGGGGGGGAGTGTCCTCTGGATGACGCTTTTGCTGCAAGAGTATCTCTCTCAAGAGATGAATACGGTAATGTTATCAATGTGAGCTATCAACGTGTGCAAAGTTTATGGTCCCCTGCAGAAGAGTTAAAAATAGGAAACCGAAAGGTAAGGGATATTCTTAAGCTAGGTAATGATTTCATAATTTATTCCGGAGAAGGATGGATAGGAAAAGCACCGCAGTTATTCACAGCAGGCAACTGGCAATTTCCAGTATTTCATAATTATACTAAAGAATATCTCTATTCTAGAGGAATCATTCAAGTCCAAGACTTAATCATTGTCTATGGATTTGACACGCGTAAATGCTTTTCTAGTGAATGCATCCAATTGAAAATATCCAAGGATTATGGGGATTCATTTATTTCAGCTGAAAATAACTTAAGAAATGAGTTAGGCAGCTTATTACCAGACACAAAAGGCACCCTTATCGGATATATGGAGAGCGATTCCAATAATAACCTGATTTATATAGTCATCTCAAATTTAAGTTTTGAAGGCAATGATATATTATTTAGTATCCCCTACAATAAAGTAAGGAGTTGGGTTTCTTAAAAACAAAGCAGGTCACTGAAAACATATAATTTTTTGTTATTTTTTTGTAAAAACGCCTATGATGTGTTAGCTAAATCAGGCTTATACCCCTGACAAATTTATGAAAAAACATTAAAACTTCATACGATTTCTACCAGGTTATGAAAGAAGCCCTTTATTGTGAGAAGCTTAAAAATAACCTTGTTAAGTGTGAGCTCTGCCCGCGTTTTTGCACAATAAAGCCTGGTAATCTGGGGCTTTGCGGTGTGAGGCAGAATAATAAGGGCAAGCTGGTTTCCCTGGTTTATGCCAGGCCTTGTGCTATGCATGTTGACCCTATTGAAAAAAAGCCGCTCTATCATTTCATGCCAGGGGCAAGGGCTTTTAGCATTGCAACTATTGGGTGCAACTTCTTTTGCAGTTTTTGCCAGAACTGGCAGATAAGCAAGGCTGATGCTGATGATATGATTAACAGGTATGAGGAGGTAATGCCTGAAAAAGCCATTGAGCTTTGCAATGAGAACAAGTGCAATATTATGAGTTATACTTATACTGAGCCCACAATATTTTATGAGTACATGCTTGACATGGCTAAGCTTGCTAGGAAAGAGGGCATTAAGAACACTATTGTAAGTAATGGTTATATTAATGAGGAGCCTCTTAGAGAGTTGTGTAAGGTTTTGGATGGTGCTAATATTGATTTAAAGGCCTTTACTAATGATTTCTACACCAAGGTTTGTAAGGGAACCCTTGAGCCTGTTAAAAACACTCTTAAGATTTTGAAAGAAGAAGGTGTTTGGCTTGAAGTCACTAATCTAGTGGTGCCTGGTCTTAATGATGATTTTAAAAAGATTGAGGAGATGTGTAAATGGATTAGTGAAGAGCTGGGTAGGAATGTGCCTATTCATTTTTCAAGGTTTCATCCTGATTATAAGATGACTGATGTAGAACCAACATCATTGAAAACCCTTGAAAAGGCAAAGGAGATTGCACAGAAATACTTAGATTATGTTTATCTTGGAAATATTGGAGGTGAGAGCAACACTCTTTGCCCAAAGTGCAAAGCAGTGGTTATTAGAAGGGCTTTGTTTGGTTTTGAGAACAGAACAAAACAAGGTAAGTGCCCTAAGTGTAGCCATAAAATTGCAGGGGTGTGGGAGTGATACAAATACCTTTTATTATTAGCACTGGTTCTGGTATTAATCCTTATCTTCCTCTTTATAATATTGAGAAAATATTAGAGAATAAACTTGGTAACAGCTTTGATTATTATATTACTAGGAAGAAGGGTGATCTTGAGCAATATGTTTTAGAAATAATAGAAAAGGAGAAAAATTCTATTATGGTGGGTGCTGTGGGTGACTCTGGGCTGGATGAAATGCTTAATGTAATTCTTAATAATAATTGCCCTGCACAAGAAATTTTGATAATTGTTCCTATAGGCACTGTTAATAACTTTGCAAAAGGAAATCTTAATGTTAAGAATGTTTCAAGTATTTGTGAGATTCTTAGAAATATGCAACAAGATAAAATGAATGAGTACGGGCTTCCTCAAGAACTACTACCTCTAGAAACAGATGTAATGAAGATTACTCTTAATGAGAATAAGATAGTTTATGGTGCTTCATCCATGAGCCTGGGCATTATAGCTGAGACCTGTAACCAAGTAGAGAAAAAAGCTGAGATAA
Organism: Euryarchaeota archaeon SM23-78; assembly: GCA_001595785.1. Classification (GTDB taxonomy): domain Archaea; phylum Nanobdellota; class Nanobdellia; order Woesearchaeales; family SM23-78; genus SM23-78. The sequence goes on along the minus strand of LSSJ01000026.1, from coordinate 59,777 downwards.
AGATTCGTAAAAAAAGTTTTAGAGTACCTAAAAAATTATCCTATGCAAAGAAATTTCTAGAGATATATGATAATTATATACCTATAGAAGCAGAAATAGATTATCAAACCATAGAAGGAGAAAAAGAAAGGGTTCATCTAGAAAATCTTATGAGTGTAACTCTTACCAACGGCACTTATTTTGCTTCTATGAAGAATTGGAATCCGAAGGGTTGCTGTTATGATGGAAAAATAGAGCTGGTGAATTTTGAGATGATGAAACTTGCAAAAGTGATTGACCTGGTTGAAAAGATTATGTTTACTCTGAATGATAATCATATAAAACCATCTAAAGATAAAAACAGTTATAATGATGATAGAATTAATTACATAGATAACCTTAAGTCATTTGAGATAAAAATAAGAGGTAAAGATAAGAAGAGCTATGCATCAATAGAAGTGGGGGGCAGAAGCTTTAAACTTGAGAATCAGGATGCACCCATAAGAGTAGAGGTAGTGCCTAGAGCAGTAAGGTTTGCTTACATGAGACGCCCAAGAAAAGATTCCGAAACAATCACAAATTGGCGTTGAGTTCTACGATTTTTTAGGCACACAGTATATAAAGCACTTGTTCTGAAGTCAGAGGAATGAAACACATCTACTATTTACTAATAGGAATATTAATTCTGCCTTATACATTAGGAGTTAATATTAATGAGATAATGTATAATCCTCCTGGCAGTGATAATAACCAGGAGTTTGTTGAGGTTTTTGGAACAGATAACTTATCTGATTATACTATTGGTGACCTTGCTAGTAATGACTCACTTGAGCTGGTTAAATTTGTTCTTGGTAATTTTAGCCTAATAGTAGAAGAAGGTTTTAATTATACAGGTATTAATTGCAGTATTTACTCAGTTGGTGCCACTATTGGTAATAATCTTAATAATGATGCTGATGTGGTGTTTCTTTATTTTAACAATACCTTGATTGAAACTGTTAGTTATGATAACAGCATGGCAAATAACAATGGCTATTCCTTAGAGTTAATAAATGGTTCTTGGCAGGAGTCATGTGAAATAGGTGGGAGTCCTGGACAAAAAAATTGTAAAGTATTAGATGAAACTATTAATGAAAGTATCAATGAAACTGTTGATGATAGCATAAATGAAACATCAGAAGAAAATAAAACCAACTCTGGCCTAAAACTAGAAATAGTTCTTTCTGAAACACTTTTTCTTGGAATAATATATGATTCTTTGTTCAAGATAACCAATCTAGACCATGTTCCTGAAGTTGAAGATAATGTTTTTGTAATGGTCAGGTACAATGTTACCAAGAATAATACTTTAGTAAAAGAGGATATTTTTAACAAAACCATAAATTATTATTCCTCATCAAAAACAGGTTGGTTGTTCTTTGAAGAGCCAGGAAACTATACCTTGTGTGGAGTTATTATCAACACTTCTGTACTTGTATGCAGGGAATTCGCTGTTATAAACCCCCTCGGCATTCCCTGCTTTATTCAGCTTAACCTCAGCACTGACAAGGAGGTGTATCTAAATCAGGAGAAGGTAAAGATTAAGAACATAATCAGTAATAAAAGTTTTCCATACATAATCGAGTACTGGATTGAGGACTTGTTTGGTGAAGAGGTGAAGAAAAGATATAATACTAGCAATACCAACCAGAAAACATGGACTGCTAAGATTGTAGAGAAGGACAGGGTTTTCTTGGTAAAGAATAAGCTAGTATTTGTGGCTTGTAATAATTCTAATCCAGAGCTTGAGAATGAAAAGATGATTGTTGTAAAGAAAAACAAAGCCAGTATTGGAAAAGATGATGATTCTGACTCCAGTATTAGTATTGACTTTGTTTATCTACCCAAATCAGAGGTGTTTAGTTTTGGAGATGAGTTCAAGGTTAAGTTAAGTATCCATAAAGGGGACACCACCAAGAGTGTGATAAATGTCTTTGTTAAGGGTAACAGTAAAAAAGTGTCTGAGGAGACTAAGTTTTATCTGAACAAGAAGAATGCTGATTACAACCTTACTGTAAATGTATTCTTAAAGCCTAATTGCGAGAATAAGTTCAGTAATGGTTATTATGACTTGGTGATTGAAGGGCTTGGTAAAATAGCAAGAGAAGAAATAGAGATAAAAGAAAATAAGAAAGGGGTGTGCAATGAAGAAAGTACAGAGGAAGAAGGGGAAATAACCTCTTTTTATACGCGAAGCAATAAGTACAGAGAGAAGATTAATCTTTATGCAAATATTAAAGGAAAAGGAATTTATAAAACAATTTTGCAAAGCAAAATTGGGGAGCAGAATCAAATTGTTGATATTAATAGTTCTGAAAAACTGAAGTTTGAGGTTGAACCCGGGATTGGTACTAACTTGTTTGTGCTTGAACTAAGAAAAGATGATAAAGTTATTGATATCAAAACTTTGCTTGTTGAGTTAGAAGGAGAAGAAGAGAAGGGTAGCTTAGAAGAAAAAGTATTCTCAGGAAAAGATAATAAGACAAATGAAAAAGTGAGTACAAGTGTTAATTATTCATTAGCGCCAATCACCGGAGGAGTTGTTTATGAATCAAATAATGTGAAGATTGTCAGATATGCACCTTATCTCTTATGTTTTGTCCTGGCCCTTGTCATCGTCGGATTAATTCTTTCAAAGAGGCGATAAATTTATATACGCCACCAAATACAGAAGTTTCATGGACGAGAAAGAGATTCAGAAGAAGATTAAGCAAGGCGCTATCTTAGCCCAAGTATCTTTTGAGGTTCTAGGTAGCCCTAAGGAGCATGTTGAGAAGGCTATTAGGGGTTTTGTTAATAATGTCAAGGCTGACTCTCAGATTACTGTGCTTAATGAGGAGTTTGGTGAGCCAGAAGAAACTGAGGGAAAACTCTGGGGTGTTTATGCTGACACAGAGATGCTTGTTAATAATCTTGACAGGTTCATCTGGTTGTGTGTTAACTTCATGCCTGCAAGTATTGAGATTATTGCTCCTCAGGAATTAAGGTTCAAGGAAAAAGATTTTACTAACTGGTTAAATGACTTGTTGGCAAAACTCCACGAGATTTCGCATACTGTTAGGCAGACCAATGCTAACAACGAGCTTTTGGTTAAGAGTATGAATGCCTTAATACAAAACGCTATTATGCTTGCTGCTGAGCATTACCACAAGCCTAAAGAGATAAGCGCAAAGCTGGGCATACCTGAGAAACAACTAGAGCCTTTTTTTGTTGCTCTTGTAAAAAACGGAAAACTTGAAAAAAAAGGGAATGCTTATTATAAAAAAGGGGTTAAGAAAAGTGGAGCTAAAAAAACAGGTTGAGTCCTTGCTGTTCTCATCAGGCAAGATGATGACAGAGAAGTCACTAGCTGCACATACTCATACATCTGAAGAAGAGGTTAGAAAGGCCTTGGAAGAGCTTAGAAAGGATTATGATGAGAGAGACACCAGCCTTATGCTTGTTCAGAGCGGAGATGCTTGGAAGCTTAATGTGCGAGAGAAGTACATGGGTTTGGTCTCAAAGATTATTGCTGATACAGAACTTGCTTTTCCTGTGCTTGAGACTCTTGCTGTGATTGCTTATAAGGCTCCTGTACTACAAGCAGAGATTATAAAGATTAGAGGTACCAATGCTTATGAGCATGTCGGGCTTCTTGTAAAGGATGGCTTTGTGGAGAAGAAAAAGGAGGGTAGGAGTTTTAAGCTCACCCTTACACCCACGTTCTTCAAGTACTTTGATGTGCCTGGGGACAAGGATATAAAGGATGCTTTGAAGGAAGTGAAGGTTCCTGAAAAGGTGGGAGAGTTAGAAGTGGTTAATATTCCTAAAGAAGACCAAAAGGATAAGCTGGGTGAGTTAGAAGTGGTTGAGGAACCGCCAGAAGAAGAAAAGGTGAGTATTGAGAATAACAAGCCTGACCAAAACTTTTTAAATGATATTGGCAAACGTATTGATGAGCTAAGCAAAAAGAATGATGAGCTTGACCAAGACGAATTGTTTAAAAGACAAGAAGAGGTGGATAAGGAAATGAAAGAAGAAGACATGGAAGAAAAAGAAGAAGACACAGAGACTGAAAAAGAGCCGGAAGAAGACACAGAGACTGAAAAAGAGCCGGAAGAAGACACAGAGACTGAAAAAGAGCCGGAAGAAGACACAGAGGAAGAACCAAAAGAAGAACCTAAAGAAGAGCCAGAAGAAGAAGAGAAAGAGGACTAAGACTAGTGCTCTTCTGGGCTAAATTGATTTTATTTTTTTATTTTTACAATTAAATATTTTTATATAGAAACGAGAACTAATATTCTGACAATGAAATTAAAGAATTATATTAGATTATTCAAAGAAAAGATTTCTGAGTACAAATTAATCCATAAAAATTCTTTTTTATTTGTACTAGATTCTGGAGGCAAGGATTCTAGTGCTATGAGTTACTTATTTAAAGAGTATTCTAAGAATAAGCCTGAGTTAAGAATAGAGTATCTTAATGTTGTTTTTCCCCAAATGGTTTTTGGCAAGGGTAGAGAAAAGATAAAAGAAAAAGCAGTGAAGATTGGAAAAGATTTGTCTCCTTTTGAATCAAGGATTGCTGAGACTGATCATGAAGAACTTGGAAGAACAAATAATCCTTGCTTGTTATGCAAAGAGGTTAGGAGAAAAATAATTGCTGAGATGATTGCAACTAAGAAAAAGAATAACATAACCATAGCCACAGGTCATAATAACTATGACTTACTAGCTTATTTTATTGAGCTTTTTGGGATTAGTTACAAGGAGTTGGTTGAAAAAGGCATTGATTATAATAATCTGAAAAAAATTACTATAAGTGATGAGCATTTAGAGCATTTCTCAAGGTTTTTTCCAAAACTAGAACTAAACTCTGGCATTACTCTTATCAAGCCAATGCTGGTTTTTAGTAGGTTAGAAGTAGAAGATATACTAAAACAAACAAATATTCCTGGTTTTTTAGAGCACTGCCCTTATGCAACAGAAAGACCTAAGAGGAACTTGTTTAATTTCCTGGCAAAACAGCCAGAGGATAAAGTAAAAAAGCTTGTTGACCATGATACACATAAAAAGATGCTTGAAGTTCTGAAAGAAAAAGTTGATAATTTTGATGAAGCATTTGAAAAAGTAAAGAAAATGGAGTATTCTGAGTTAATATTATAATTGCATTGGACATCTATCAGCGCAGAATTTATAAACCAGTTTTCTTACCTTATCTATCATGACCTTAATAGTTATCTGCCCTAAATGTAAGCACCAGCAGAAGACCAATCCAAAAAAGATTGCCACTGCTATTAAAACATGTGTTTACTGCGGGCATAGGTTTAAGATTCATTCTAATACTAAGAAAAGCAGGATTTTGGGGAGGGTTTGATGATAGTTAGGTCTATTTTTTTCTTTTTCTATAATATAAATAAGAAAACAAGGTCACCAAACCATATACAACTAACAACACAAGAATTGTAATCCCCTATGTTAAAGGAACTGAAAATCCCGAAGCTAGGCATAGTATAAAAGAGCTAAAAGACAGAGAGCATGGCCCTCCAAAGCATATACAACCGGTTCCGGCTAATATTAACCATATAATCAACACTATCGGTAAGATTATGACATGGGATATATTAAAGAATATTTTCTTATTCATAGTCTTTTTTAGAATAATAACATATTAATAATTTTCGCTTTAACCCCAATATATTTTCAATATAGAAAATAATATCAAAAATCACAACCCTTATAAAGTAATAAAACTTACTATTTCTCGACGAGTATCTAGGGTAATTTTAAAGGTAGAACATGACCAAAAAAAAGACTAAGGACTCAAGTAAGAAAACAAAGGAAAAAAGCGAACCAAAAGAGTCAGAGAAACAACAGAAATCAAAGATTTCTGAGGGTTCCTCCGAAACCGAACAGGAAAAAGTAGCTGAGAAACTAGGAGTGCCAGTAACTGAGAAAAGGATAATCAGAGCCATAATAGAGGATGAGATGAAAGCATCTTATCTAGATTATGCTATGAGTGTAATCATAGGCAGGGCTCTTCCTGATATCAGGGATGGCTTAAAACCTGTTCATAGAAGAATTCTATACGCAATGAATGATATGGGCTTAAAGTATAATACTCCTTTTAGAAAGTGTGCTAGAATCGTAGGAGAAGTGCTGGGAAAGTATCATCCGCACGGAGACATGGCTGTTTATGATGCTCTGGTAAGAATGGCCCAAAACTTCTCACTAAGATATCCATTGATAATGGGGCAAGGCAACTTTGGAAGCATAGACGGAGACAACCCAGCAGCCATGCGTTACACAGAGGCAAAGCTGGCCAAGATAAGCGATGAGATACTCGTGGATATTGACAAGGAAACCGTTGCTTTCCAAGAAAACTTTGACGGCAGCCTAAAAGAACCAATTGTACTGCCAAGCAAGATACCAAATCTATTGATTAATGGCAGCAGTGGAATAGCTGTTGGAATGGCAACCAATATACCCCCTCATAACATCAAAGAAGTGTGCCAAGCAGTTATTGAACTCATAGCTAAACCAGACATAGAAATAAAAGATATAGTAGAAATCATACAAGGACCTGATTTTCCAACAGGAGGCATAATCCTTGGAAAACAAGGAATAATAGATACTTATAGGTCAGGCAGAGGAATTATTAGAGTAAGAGGAAAGTTAGGTGTCGAGGAGAAAAAGGGTAAGCAGATTCTAGTCATAACTGAAATACCTTATCAGATTAACAAATCACAACTAATAGAGCAGATAGCTGATTGTGTTAATGACAGAACAATACAAGGCATCTCAGATATAAGAGATGAGAGTGATAGAAAAGGCATGCGCATAGTGCTAGAGCTAAGAAAATCAGCCAATCTTGAGATTGTAAAGAACCAGTTATACAAGCATACAAGGCTGCAATCAACCTTTGGAGCAATAATGCTAGGTCTTGATAATGGCCAACCCAAAACCCTTAACATCAAGCAACTGCTAGAAAGCTTTCTAACCTACAGAAGAATTGTTGTAAGGAAAAGAACCAAGTTTGACTTAAGAAAAGCAGAGGAAAGAGCGCACATTCTAAAAGGATTGCTTATAGCATTAGAGCATCTTGACCCTGTTATCAAACTCATAAAGACCTCAAAGAACCCTATTATTGCAAAGAAGAACCTTATAGCTGTTTACAAGCTCACTGACAAGCAGAGCCAAGCAATCCTGGATATGAGGCTGCAAAGACTAACCAGTCTTGAGCAACAAAAAATAAGAGATGAGCATAAGCAGTTACTAGAGCTCATCAAAAAACTAAAAGAGATACTTGCTGATGAGGCCAAGATACTAGGCATAATAAAGGATGAGATGAAGGAAATCATAGACAAGTATGGTGATGACAGAAGAACCATGATAGAAGAAATTGAGGAGGAAGAGATAGATGTTGAGGACTTGATAAAGCCAGAGGAGAACGTGATTACTCTAAGCCATGTAGGATACATTAAGAGGCAACCCATAGATGTGTACAAGACTCAGAGAAGAGGAGGAAAAGGAGTTATCGGAGCAACAACCAAGGAAGAAGATTTTATCCAACACTTATTTGTGGCTAATACCCATTCATATCTCTTAGTATTCACTGATAAAGGAAAGGTGTACTGGTTAAAGGTTTATAAAATACCAGAAGCAGCCAGAGTAAGCAAAGGAAAACCCATAGTTAATCTGATAAGAACAGAGCCTGATGAAGAGATAGAAACAGTCATTCCAATAAGAGAATTCGATGATAAACATTATCTCTTATTTGCAACCAAGAATGGCTTGGTAAAAAAGACCAAGCTAAGCGCTTATAGCAGGCCAAGAAAAGGAGGAATAATAGCTATTAATCTTAATCCAGGAGATGAAGTAATAGAAGTGGTTCTTACAGATGGGCATCAAAAAATCCTTGTGGCAAGTAGTAATGGACAAGCAGTCAAGTTCTTTGAAGCAGATGCAAGACCCATAGGTAGAGGCAGCTTTGGAGTGAGAGGTATAAGGCTAGGCAAGGATGATAAGGTTATAGGAATGATAATAGCAAGAGACGATGAGACTGTGCTCACAATCACAGAGAACGGTTATGGCAAAAGAACCATGATGGAAGAGTACAGGCTTATAAGCAGAGGAGGAAAAGGGGTAAGGAACATTATATGCAGTCCAAGGAACGGTAAGGTAGTGTGCATAAGAGCAGTTAAAGATGAAGATGAGATAATGGTAGTTTCTAAGAAAGGCATCCTGATAAGAGTGCCTGTAATAAATATAAGCGTTATAGGCAGGAATACCCAAGGAGTAAGGATTATGAAACTAGACCCGGGCGACAAGGTGGTTAGTGTTGCAAAGATAGAGGCTAATGGGGATGATGAGGAAAGTGCTGAAGTGATTGAAGAATGAGCCTGTCTCGCTTTTGAGAACTCAAGATTTATTGTTTAAAATTTTAAAGTTAAAATAACTGTACGCGCAAAAAAGCACGAAGTAAAAACTATTTCTTAAAAACAAAAAGTATTTGAATAAAACCTATTTACCATTTTGAAATGCAACTAAAAGAATTATACAATGGAGAAATAGTATCTAAAGGTCCTTTTTCAAAAAGCGGATTCTATAAAATTATGGAATCCTTATTTTCAGAGAAGAAATTAGAACAAGATAAGGTGCTTCCCATAGATTTTGAATGTATACCTGGAAATAATGGAGATGATTATTTTCATGACAAGATTTGGCGTATTAAAGGAGGTGGATGGGTTGAATATTGTTTGAATGCTTATACACCTTATCTAGGCGATCAAGAACCTCATCTTTCTGTTACTATACTAGGATCTAAGGAAAAAATTAGTGAAATAGAAAAGATAATAAATCAGACAATCAAGAAGCAAGAAATAAAAAAGCTTATCCAAGTCTTAAAAACATTATTATTATACAGAAAAGGCTAATTAATGCTACTAGAATGATTAGTTCAGGATGATGATGGGGTTTGGTTTTCTTTTTTTTCATTAATATTAAATTCTTATTTTTCTTTATATAAATGTTTTGTTAAAAACATTTATGCTCAGAAGCTTTGCTTCTGTTGTATAAATCTTTTGATACAACAAATAGCAATATTTAAATACCTTCAAAAGTAAGTTTATGTGCTATGAGAAAAAAGCTACATGCAAAGGGTTGGAGCAAGGAAGAAATAGACAGAGCAGAGAAGATTATGAAAAAAGCAGAGAAGAACAAGCACCCCGACCTTATAAGAGTGGAGAACAGTCTTTTCTGGTTCACCTTAGCAATTGGCATATTAGGAACCATTCTCCTCTCCCTCCTATTGGTGCCCATACTAATTATTAATAACAATGCCTGGAGCTATATACTTACAGCTGTTTTTGGATTCCTCTTAGGAATCTTAATCGTCATAATAATAAAGGATATGCACTGGCTTGAACATCATCATCACTTATCCATCACCATTCTTATACCAGTAATAGCTCTTCTAAACTTTTTAATAGTTGTTAACAGAGTTAACTTGTTCAACCTGCAACTAGGCTTAAGCAACTTTCATAATCCAGCAGTTATAGGCATGATTTATCTTGTGTGCTTTGTAATACCTTACATAATCTTTCTTTACTCAAAGAGGTAAGCAGACATGGACTTAATAGAGTGGACTGTTCATCATATAAAGCAAAAAGACCTTGTAAAAAAAGACTTGATTAGTTATAAAGAAGATAAAGACAAGATATTATGCGAGTACAAGGAAGGCTTGAAAGGTATTTATTACTGCAATGAAAACCTGGAGTTAGACAGGATAAAGGCTTTAAAAAGTGAGGAGACAGCAACTTTTGTATGCATAGCTAATGAGCATAACTTTAAAGTACTTGTTGATAACTGGGACTTGTTCAAAACAAAGAAAAACCTTACATTTATCTTTCTTAACCCCAAGCTAGCAGAGAAATGGATTATAAAGCCTTATGTGCATGCAAAGATAGCAGACCCAATCTCATTAAAACAAGGCTTAAGAACCATGTATGATACATGTATGGGGGCTTCAAAAGAATAAATAATATATACCCCCACCCAATTCTGGTTTATCATGGAAACCAAACTTAGCACGGGCACAGCTGTGATGGACTGGCTCTTAGAAGGAGGGTATGATAAAGGCATTATTACCACTATCTATGGACCTGCTGGGAGTGGAAAAACTAATCTTTGCCTTTTATGCATTGCTAATAGTGTTAAAGGCCAGAAAGTAATCTATGTTGATACAGAAGCAAGCTTTTCTATCACTAGGTTTAGGCAGATGTGCTCTGATTATAAAAAGGTTCTTGAAAAAATCATTTTCTTAAAACCAACCAATTTTAAAGAGCAGAAAGTTGCTATTGAAAAACTAAAGAGCCTTATCAAAAAGGATATTGGCATAATCTTTGTTAACTCTATAACCATGCTTTACAGGGCAGAGCTAGGAGAAGAAGATAATTATGGCTTGAACAATTCACTAGCATCACAGGTAAGAACCTTGCTTGAGATTGCAAGAAAAAAAGACATACCAGTAATCATGACAGCCCAGGTGTATGCTGATATTGAGAAAAAAGAAGGAGTAAGGATTGTAGGGGGAAGAATAATCACCAACATCAGCAAAACCTTGGTAGAGCTGGAAAAGAGCGGTGCTAATAGGATAGCAGTTATTAGAAAGCATAGAAGCATAGAAGAAGGAAAAAAAGTAATGTTTAGAATTGTTGACGAGGGGATTAAAGAAGTGAAATAACAAAAATTAAAAATTTTTGAATCATCAAAGACAGGGTCTTTGGGTGCCAAAGATAAACCTTTGAGCACAACAAAGGCAAAGCCTTTGAGTTACAGAAAACCTTACGGGTTTTCTGTATTCAAAAATCAAAGATTTTTGTATGCCAAAAGTAAACTTTTGAGCACTTAATCAAAGATTAAGAAAATAAAAAAATTCATTCTTCAGAAAAATCATCAAGGCTATATGTAAATCCTCCCTTGGTAATCATTCCTCTGTTTTCCATGTAGCCCTTGGTTAATAACCAGAAGATTAAGCCAAGACTCTTCTTTCCCTTATTATTGCAAGGCACTACTAAGTCTATGCTGTTAGCCTGGTTATTAGTATCACAAAAAGCAATCACTGGTATGCCCATTCTCATAGCATCCTCAACAGCATTCCTGTCAGGCCAAGGATCTGTTACAAGGATTACTTTTGCCTCTGTAAACTTTTTCAGCTGAGTATTGGTAAGTATTCCGGGAGGATACCTTCCGATGTATGTTTTTGCTCCTGTTAGCTCTCCAAACAGCTGTACTGGTTTCCAGCCATTCTCTCTCCTAGCAACCACCATTATTTCCTCAGGAGCAAATTTGGAGAGAAAGCTAATAAGCACTTTAATCCTTGCATCTATCTGCTGCACATTAAGCACACTAAGACCATCAGGTCTGGTTTTATAGATAAAATTCTCCATATACTTTGTTTTAAATTTCGTACCAATATGTATTCCTGACTTCAGATACTCGTCGTTGGGTATGAGCAATTGTTCTGCTTCAACCATATTAAAACCTCCTTAATCAAACAGTAACAGAGAAATCCATTACTGCTCTTATTTATCGCCCAAAAGCAGTTTTGCAAAGAGCCCCTTAAAACAAGGCCTTGCTCTTAGCAGGGCTTTAGAGGAAAGAATGAGTAGGGGGTTTATAAATGTTTTGTGTTTTTACAAAACATTCTCAAAAATTGTTTTTAATTTTTGTTGAAGGTTATGCATTAGGAAAAACTTTCACAAATTCATATATCGGCCCCTCAGGCATCAAAGTACTTTTATACAACTTAAACTTATCAACCAAGAACTCTTTCTTCTCAACCTGCTTATTAGTAATTAATTCCATTATTTTCTTCTTATCATCCTCAGAAGCAATATATTTTATTCTTGCAAAGGTCAGATGACTGCTAAAGGGATGATCATCCTTATAATCAGGCAATACTTGGTCAATCTCCTGCTTTAACTCTTTCAAAGGCTCAATTGGGCCTGCATCAACCCATAAAACCCTTATTCTCTTCTCATTTGGGAAGAACCCTATCTTATTAATTGATAGCTTAAAGGGGTTAAACTTTATTTGGCTCAAGGCTGTGATGATTACTTTTACCTTATTATCATCTACTTCTCCTAAAAACTTCATAGTTAAATGAAGATTCTCTTTCCTAACAGGCTTAACCCCTTTTATATCCTTAACACAAGCCTTTATGTCTTCAATTATCTGCTTTACTCCCTCAGGCAAGTCTATTGCTATGAATAACCTCATAAGAATAAAGAGAAAAAAAGAATAATATTAAAAACTTTTTATTAGCTTAACTTATTTCTTCTTAGCTCCTCTTTTTTTAGGCTTTTCCTTAGGTTCTTCTACTTTCTCTGCAACTTCCTCTGCTTCAGGCTCTTCCTCGGGTTCCTCTTCAGGTTCCTCTTCTGGCTCTTCCTCAGGCTCCTCCTCTCCAAAGTCTTCAGAATCCATCTCTTCTGCTGCTTCTTCAAGCTCTGCTACTTCTTCTGTTTCCTCCTCTGGCTCTTCTTCTTTTTCAGACCTTTCCGGAGTACCCTTTGCACCGCCAATAACCTCTGCAAAGCCTGCGTTCCTAAGAACACGTGTCACTTTCACTCTTACTTCATCGCCTTCCTTGGTGTCAGGCACGAACAAAACAAAGCCTTGCTTCTTTGCTATGCCATCGCCTTTTTCACCTACAGCCTCTATCTTTACATCCAACTCATCGCCCTCTCTAACAGGGGCAAATCTTCTTCTTTGTCCAAACATTTAACAAACCCTCCAAAATGTATATTTAAGACTAGAAAAGTGAGTAGTTATTTATAAAGTTAATGAAAAAAAAACATTTTTATATGTGTAAATCAAAAAATTGAATATATCCTTAAAATGAAGTGAAAAATTGGCTGAAGAGAAAAAAGATTATAGCTTTGTAATGGTAGCAATTGTAGCCATTGTAGCTATAGTTGCAATTATTTTGATAATTAGCAGTGCGCCTCAGAAAATTGCTTTGGATTCGGCTAACCTTGCAGGTGAAGCAGCAACGCAAAGTTACACAGATTCACAAGAAATATTACAAGATTCTCAATTAACTTACACAAAACTTCGAGAGCAAGAACAAAGATCTGGAATTACCTCTGAAACTGCTGATTATGAAGGTTATATTATTGAATTTAAAGATGATCCAATATTAAAGAAAAACCACCAGCTGAAGCAAGAATTCAAATCCGGCAGAATAGGTATTAGTGAATTTTCATCTCAATTAGAATCTCATAAACAAAAACTCTCAAATCTTCATTCTTCTGCAGAAAGAGACATACAAATAAAAGCCCCAAAAGTAATTATAAAAAGAAAATTTGAAAATACTTTTAATGGTATATCAGTAGATAGCGCCTCAGACAATGACCTTGCGAAAATCAGAGGATTAGACTATGTTAAAGACATTCATCCCAACTACAAAGTTAAAGCAACTTTAATGGATTCTGTGCCTTTAATTAATGCTGATGATGTTTGGTTATTAGATGTTGATGGAAATAATTGTGAAATAACAGGGAAAGAATGCTTAACAGGAAAAGGCATAACAATTGCTATTATAGACACGGGAATCGATTATACTCATCCTGATTTAGGAGGGTGTTTGGGCAGTGGCTGTAAAGTTGTTGATGGTTATGATATCATAAATAATGATAATGACCCAATGGACGATGCTGGTCACGGAACCCATTGTGCAGGCATTGCTGCTGGCAACGGTGCCCTAAAGGGCGTTGCTCCAGATGCGGAGCTTTATGGATATAAGGTTTTAGATAACGATGGATCTGGAACTATGGCTGGTGTTATTGCAGGAATAGAAATGGCTGTTGACCCTAATCAAGATGGAGATTTTTCAGATCATGTTGATGTGATAAGCATGAGTTTAGGAGGAGCAGGGGATCCTGATGACCCTGCGAGTCAAGCTGCTGATAATGCAGTTGATAATGGTGTTGTTGTGGTTGTTGCTGCAGGCAATTCAGGCCCTGGAGAACAAACTATTCTTTCCCCAGGAACAGCCAGAAAAGTAATAACAGTTGGCGCATCTGATAAAAATAATGGGCTGGCAGTTTTTAGTTCACGTGGCCCTGTTGCTTGGAAGGATGGGATAATTCTAAAACCAGATATTGTTGCCCCTGGGGTTAGTATCTGTTCTGCAAAAGGAGTAAATGCCCCGCCTATGCTTGATAAATGTCTAGATGACAAACATATTTTAGCAAGCGGCACTTCAATGGCAACACCTCACATTGCTGGAGCTGCTGCATTAATGGTTCAAAAACATCCTGATTGGAATTCTAATGAGATTAAGTATGCTTTTATGCTTAATGCTATTGATATTAATAAATCAATATACAGTGCGGGCAAGGGTAGAGTTGATGTTTTTAAGGCCATAAATAGTGATACACTTATATCTCCAGAGTCTTTGTCTTTTGGTTCTATTACGCCTGACCAGGGATTTGTAAATAAAAGTTTGACTATAAAAATTAAAAATTTTGGAAAAAAATTTAAATTTTATACTTTGGGCACAGAAAAGAGTTATGATTATGTTAGAGTATTATTTAACAAAAATTCAATTTCATTATCTCCTAATTCTGAGGAAGAATTAACCATTACTCTAGAAATAAATACTGATACTTGGGATTATAGTAGATACTTAAACAATATTTTGATTTTTGAACCAACAAAGATAGGAGAAACTATTTTTAAGATACCTCTCATTTTTTATGAGCCACCTTCTATAATAAAGTTATTTTTTACAGACCATAAACCTGAAGGTCTGATTGTTCATAATAGAGAAGATTGGTTTTTGACCTTGAATCGATATTTTTTATATGATGGAGTAGAAATACTATTGCCTTCATCTGGAATTTATGATATTTTGTCTTTGCCAATGCGAACCTCTCCTCCACCAACTTATTGCGAAGGCCGAGCAGACACATGCATTATTGTGAAAGAAGATTTAAATATTAATGGATTAATAAATATATCAATAAGTTTAACTGATGCAGAAAATTATATTAGAATAGATGCTCTTGATGAGATTTCTCAGCCAATGGATTTAATACAAGAAAATTTTCTAATAAGTCACAAAAATATTGGCTGGTTGATAGGCGTAATAGGGGAACTGAAACAATCAAAGTCATTAGAAGGTATCTGTATTTCTGACTTAAGCAATAATTATGAACTCGCGCTTTCGGGTTTAGGCAGTAGGTCCGGGACTCTTGATCCTTATTTTTATCGTCTTAAAGCAGAAAAAAGATATGTAGTAGATGGCCGAATAGATAATGGAATTTATTCAGATATTAATTGGCAAAATAATCCTGATAATTATAAGTATATTATGTATAACTATAATCCTTTGAGTTATGAAGGAGAGGGAATTTATCCAATGCATATGTTAGGCATAGATTGTATGATAGAAATTGCTCCTGGGTACAATTCCGAGATATTAACTCCTCCTTTTATCCAACATGCTTATTATTCCAAGCATTCTGGATCACGGTCTGCATATAGAACTTTACTAGAGATTTACGATGATGACCCGGCTATTTCAGGACCAGCCGCTAAAGTTTTATTTTATATTCCTTATCTCTTTATCACCAGTGAAGGTGAAGTAGAGTTAAAAACTTGGAATGGTAATCCAATTCCCATACCTTCAAACGGTATTTACAGAGAAAGCAATGAGCACGGAAGTTATGAAATAGACACTGATCCTATACCTCAAGGACCTGTTTTAATTTCACCATTAGGAGATACATATACAGCAAAGCCAACTTTTAAATGGGAAGCAGTACCAAAAGCAGAAAAATACGAAATTTGGGTAAGCTATCAGGAAACTCCAAGTCAAGCAATAATTAGAAATACAGAGGTATTTGGCACAGAGTATGCACCAATATGGCTGGATGAAACCGGCAGTCCAACAAGCCTTATACCAGATAAAACATATAGTTGGTGGGTGCGGGGAATAAATAACAAAGGAGAAAAAACCCAATGGTCAAAAAAAATGGACTTCACAGTAAAGAGTTTTTCTAAAATAATCCCAAAATTAACATCACCATCAGGAGAAATATATACAATAATAATCCCGGTTTATAAATGGGAAAGAGTACCAGAAGCAGTGAAATATGATCTATGGGTGAGCTACAAAGAAACACCAAGCCAAGCAATCTACAGAAACACAGAAATCACTAACACAGAATATTACCCAAATCCTGATGAAGCCCTAGAAACAGGAAAAGAATACAGCTGGTGGATAAGAGCAACAAACAACATAGGACAAAAAACCCAATGGTCAAAAAAAATGGACTTCACAATAAAAGACTTTTCAAAAATAATACCAAAGCTAACATCACCAACAGGAGAAATAAACACAACAACACCAACCTTCAAATGGGAAAAAGTACCAGAAACAGAAAAATATGAACTATGGGTAAGCCACCAAGAAACACCAAGCCAAGCAATCTACAGAAACACAGAAATCACTAACACAGAACATACCCTCAAAACAAATGAAGCCCTAGAAACAGGAAAAGAATACAGCTGGTGGATAAGAGCAACAAACAACATAGGACAAAAAACCCAATGGTCAAAAAAAATGGACTTCACAGTGGTATACTGCTGCGGCAATGGAATTGTAGAGCCAGGGGAGCAATGCGACGGAGACAACCTAGATGGGCGCATATGCTCAGACTTTGGAAGCTACATAGGAGGAATCCTGGCCTGCAACAATGACTGCACATTCGACTTTAGTGGGTGCTATGATACTCTGTGTACTGATACTGATGGAAGAAACGAGTTTGTTAAAGGATATGTAACTGGAGTGGATAGAGTAGGCCAGCATGTTGTTAATGCAGGAGACCAATGCTGGACATCTACAACAGGTTCAATATACTCTTGTTCAGGAGCAGACTGTGCAGTTGGAGAGTTGTTATGTGAAAATAATTATGTTACATGTGAAGATATTTATTGTCAAAACGGCTGCAAAGACGGAGCTTGTGAGCCCTGTTTGTGTAATGAAAGTTCAACTCGAGATTGCACTGATAACTATGGTTACCCTGGTATTCAGACATGCACTGATTGCCAATGGGGTACTTGTGTGGTCACAGCTTGTTGCGGTGATGGAGTAATTTATCATCCATTAGAGGAGTGTGACTTTCCAGATCTAAACGGACAAACATGTATAAGCCTAGGATTTGCAGGTGGAATCTTGAATTGTAGTAATGATTGTAAGTTTGACACAAGCGGATGTATTTAAAATCTAAATAGAAAAATAATAAAATAATTTTAAGCATCCTCAATGCCTTTTTCTGTAATCTTAAAGATACATTCGTCGTCTGCTAGGTCAGGCGCATCCACTAATTTAGCAACTCTTGTTCCTTTCTTGCCTCTTCTTAGGTAGAGTCTGTAAGTGCTGTTATGAGCTACTATGTGTCCTCCTATGGCTTCTGTTGGGTCTCCAAAGAACATGTCAGGCTTTGCCATGACTTGGTTTGTTACATAAACAGCAAGGTTATACATATCTGCCATTTTTGACAAGGTATGCATGTGTTTATTCAACTTTTGCTGCCTTTCAGCAAGGGTGCCTCTACCCACGAATTCTGCTCTGAAATGAGCTGTAAGAGAATCCACAACTATCATCTTTACTTTTAAGCCTTGCTTAATGAGCTCCTCAGCTTTCTCAGCTAGCAGCATCTGGTGGTCTGAGTTAAAAGCCCTTGCAACCTTAATGTTCTTCAGTATCTTATTAGGGTCTTGACCTAAGGCTTGTGCAAACTGCTTTATCCTGTTAGGTCTGAATGTGTTCTCTGTATCAATATATACTGCTACTGCTTCAGGGTCTTTGACTATGGTTTGCACTGCTAATACATGCCCTATCTGAGTCTTACCACTACCATAAGGACCAAAACACTCAGTAATAGCACCTGTCTCAACACCCCCTGCTAAGAGGGTGTTAAAGTTCTTGCTACCAGTGCTTATCTTTTCTACTTGCTCTCTTTTCTGCATCAAGTCAATGCCTGACTGGAATCCCATATCCAAGCTGTCCCTTGCAGCCTTGATAGCTTTTCTAGCAGTTGCTTCTGTAACACCAGCCACATCAATAATCTCTCCAGGAGTGGCCACTGCTATGCTCATAAGATTATCAAAACCAGACAGTCTTAGTTTCTCTGCTGTTGCTGCTCCTATACCTGGCAAGTCCTCTATCTTAAGCTCTTTCTCCTTTTTCTCCTGCTTTTTAGAAGGCATCAACTTTGGAACCTCTTTCTTTATTTTAAATTTTTCCACTTTTTTAATAGTTTGTAACTGCTGCATGAACATCACCTCTTACTCAGCTTCGGTTTCAGCTTCTGGCCTGTTAAGGGCCAGAAACTCATAAGCCTTGTTCAGAACAAGGGCTGCTTTGGGCAGGTCAGACATCCTTAATGAATTAGTTGTCTGCCACTCATCATTAGCATCTTTGTAGTTCCTGTCAAAGCTAATACTGTTATAGCTTATGCTCTCTCCTTGTTTATTTTTGCCCTGGTTTTCCCAGATAGTTGCAGAAATAGCTCCTGCCTTAAACTTTTTTATAGGCTTGTTTGGTTTTTCCATTCCAACCGCCTCCTTTGCTTTCGCATTTTGTTTCAAAGCCCTCTTAGTTAGGCGCTGCTAAGGCGCCAGAGAGCCGGAGGTTCTTTCATTTCAACAAAGAAATGAAAGAAAAGGTAAGAATTACGTGCTTACCTTACAGATAGAGAAGCAATAGTCCTTTATATACCCTACGCCCCCATGTCCAGTGCGTCCATTGCGGGTTCTTCTCAGACACGTACCCGCACTTTTCCGGCAAAAATCTTACTAATGATTTTTGCGGTGCCAGAAACTTTGTTTCTGAGCACCATCAATGCTTTCCTAAAGGATTGGTCCAGTGTGGATTTTATGGAAATCTTTTTATAATACTAAATTAAAAATTGAAATATCAACAATTTAAATGATAAAAAGAGTGGTGAAAGGTGGGAAAGCAGCATAAACCCAAGTATGGTATTATTATGCTGGCAGTTATTATTGTTTTGATAGCGACTGCTGTGATTATAGCTAATTACAGGCAAATGAATTATAAGAATAGTGTTGGAGATGCTAAAAGAGCTGGTTCTGAAAGTCTGTCTAGAAAAACAGGTTCTTGCTCTAGCAATAATGACTGCCCTGGCAACCAGTTCTGTGAGTTTATGGATTGCTTAGCAACAAAAGGTAGATGCATATACATTCCTCAGAACTGCTTTGACCTTTGGAATCCTGTGTGCGGGTGTAATGGCAAGACTTATAGTAATGATTGTTACAGGAGAATGGCCCAAGTTTCAAGGGATTACTTTGGCGAGTGCAAGAAAATAGAAGAAGCTTATTTTGAGGTTATAGATGCATGGGAGGATACCCTTATCATTAAATTAATTGATCCAATAAGAATACAGGAAGCAAGGGATATATTAGCAGGAAGAGAAACAGAAAAAACTCATGTAATGGGAACAGTTGTAAAGCAGCCTGCTGATTACAATCCTGGCTGGAGTTATCATTTATCACCTTTCTCAATACAGTTCTTTGCTACTGCAATTGAGGTATGTGATGGAGCATTTAGAGATGTAGAAAAATATCTAGAAGAAGTTTGCGGTGCATTTCTTCCTAATTGTGTTTTTTGTCCTTGGGCTTCAAGACTTACAAAGGAAGTATATATAGGTGATGTTCCTAGTGATAGGATAATATGAAAAAATTAATGGGTGAAAAAAATGGTTAAGCAAAAAACTAACAAAATAAAAACCAACTATAATTTTGCAATTATAGCAATAGTAGCAATCATTGCTATAGTAGTAATTGTTATACTAACCCTAAATGCACAGACAGCTACATATGATACCTATGAACAAGGTGAAGATTATAATCTTGTTGGTGAGGCAAAAGGAGGAATACCAGGAGGGGGTGGAGAAGGAAAACCCCCTAGTAAAAAGGATTGTGTTGATTCTGATGGAGGCTTAAATTATTATACCTATGGAGTTATCTCAGGTCCTATGCCTAAAAAGTTTGACCCAACAGACAGCTGTTTATCCAGTGTTAGGCTAAGAGAAGTCTATTGTAATAATAACTATGGAGCAGCTTATCTATATGACTGCCCTTATGGGTGTGAGAACGGTGCTTGTAAAGAACACACCTCTCTGTGTGGGAATGGGCAGATAGAGGCAGGAGAACAATGTGATGGATACAATCTTAATGGAAAAACCTGTGTTGACCTGGGATTTGCAGGCGGAGTCTTGAATTGTAGTGATGATTGTAAGTTTGACACAAGCGAGTGTATTTCAGGACCTGTATGTGGAAATGGAGTTTTAGAGCAAGGAGAGCAATGCGATGATGGCAACACCAACAATGGTGATGGATGCAATGAAAACTGCAATTTAGAAACAACTAACTGCGCTGAGACTGACGGTGGCAAGAATTATTATGTGAAGGGCTATGCCACCAAAGATGACGGGTATACCAGGCACTGGGACTCATGCACTTATGACAGTGATACTGGACAACATGTTCTCTATGAAACTTATTGTGAAGGTAATCAGATAAGAACAGAAAAATACCCTTGTTCATATACTTGCTCTGACGGTGCCTGCCAGAACCTAGTTATGTGGTGTAATGACACTGATGGGGGAATTAACTATTATGTTGAGGGAATAGTGTATGGCTATAATGGAACAATAAGCTATAACTATACAGATACATGTCAGAATAACAGAAGCTTATTTGAATACTTTTGCGAACAAAATTCACCTGCAGGAATGCCTTACTACTGTCCTAACGGATGTTATGGGGGTAGGTGCTTGTATTGAATATATAATCAGAAAAAGAGGTATAAATGGTCCTTGAACACTTATTCCCTGAGAAATGGCTTGAGAAAAGGGTTGGCTATGCCTTTCTTATTGCTGTTATATACTCAACTGTTGGCATAATAGCTGCTCGCTTATTATTCGGCGCCAACTCTGGTATTGTGTCTGTTATCTTTACTTCTCTGCTTATTCTTCCTTATCTTCAAAAGATGTTTAAAAAAGAGGAGCGTGAGGAGGAGAAAGAGCAAAGGCTGAAGCTTACTCACTGGGCTTCTATAAAACATTTTTTTAAGAACAACCAAGCCATAAGGGTTTATTTTAGTATTTTCTTTGGCATCTATTTAACATATACCTTTTATTCTTTTGTTCTTCCTCAGCTAGGAGTTGATACTTTTAACATCTTTAAGGAACAGTTATTTGTTGACCCTGCTCTTAGAGGCAGGGCTTTTGATTTTGGCACTTTTCTTAGCATCCTAGCTAATAACTGGTGGGTATTGTTGGCTTGTTTTTTATTAGCAGTTATTGCTGGTGATGGTGCTATCTTTTTTATTGCATGGAATGCTAGCAGCTGGGGGGCCTTGTTTGGTTACAGGGCTTGGTCAGCAGGTTTGGCTGCAGGAGTCAGTCCTTGGTGGTACTTGCTTCTTATTCTTATTATTACCTTGCCTCATGTAATCCTTGAAGGAGGGGCTTATATATTATCTGCTATCTCTGGGGGGATTATATCTGATGAGATTGTCAAGCAGAAATCTGATATTAGGAACTTTATTTTCTATGTTATATGTGGGGCTGCTCTTATCTTTTTCTTAAGATACATTTATATACATGCTTTTAGAGCGGAGAGCATGCTAGCATTTAACTTAGTATCCTTTGTATTAATCACTGTTATGGTTTACTTTATTGGCAGGTTTTTCCAGCAAAAGAAACTCAAAAAGGTGTTTCTTAATAATTATACCTTGTTCATAATTGCAATTCTTGTGTTCATCATAGGAGCCTTGGTAGAGACATTTGTGCTGGGTAACGTGGAAATTCTTAACAAGATTTATGTGTTGAGCTATGCCTTTGGATGAACAAAATCATTTCTTTCTAAAAAGAATGAATTGACCGCTTGGTTCTTGCATTACAGGCTCTGGTTCAAGTATTTTCATTACTTCTTCACGAGCAAGCATTCTTTCTGAAACAATATCCTTGTAAAGTTGTCTTTGAAAAGCATACTCTTTTTTTGATTGACCAGAATTGTCTTCTCCCATGTTTACTATCCCCCCTATAAGCTTGGCTATACGCGCATTAACATCAATATCTTTGTTGGTTAATCCAAAAAAATTTCTTCTGAACTGGTTCATGTAATAATCCAAACCAGGCATAAACCTATGCTTATCATCCTCTGTAAACTCTCTTTTTCCTTTTTCTTCAGTGCCTATATATAGGTTTTTACTTCTGTTATGTCTTAACAAGTCAAGCCTGAACCTTGTATTCTTGTCTATTTTTGGATTGGCAAGCACAACATCCAAGCTGCCTATCTTTGAAGCAGCTGTATTAACTGTTTGCAATGCATTAAAATAATCCTGCTTAAATATATAATCCAGAACATTCCTTAAGATTCTTATCTCAAACATGCTGTAATTATAATTAGGCATGTCTAATCTTGAGGGAAAACCAGCGTACTGGCCATCAGCAAAAAAGGTTAATTCGTTCATCCCCATATTAAGGATTTCTGGGTTTGTTTTAACCCTGAACAAACCTGCTTGTCTTAACACATCATTTGAAAGACTTTCTTTAGCATAAATAAAATTGCCTTTTATATTTAAGGAATGAATATTATCGTTCTTGTTAATAAAATCTGCTACTTTTTTATAAGCTCCTTGTACTTTTTTCTCTACTTGTTCACATGTAACACCAAAGAGCTTATTAAAAAAATATTTTTTTCTGCTCAGACTTAGTATTCTTTCATATAAAAGTTGGGCTTGTTCTTCACACTCTTTTTTTTCTTGTTTTTTTTCTTCGCTATCAAGCATTTTTTTTGTTTTAGCATCACGTTCCTCTTTTTCCTTCTTTAATTCGTCAATCTCTTTTTCTTTCTTATGAATACCATACAAATCTGTGAGCATGCTCACAATCAAGGGCTTTACATATTGTAGTCTGCTCATCTGTCTCTCAGGATTATTTTTTATCTTCATGGTTCTGTCTACAAATGCTTTGACTTCTGGAAAAGCAGGATATAAGATATCACAAATCAAATATTCTGGTGAAAAGTACAATTGGCTTACTTCCTTAATAAGCCCTCTATCAAACTCTATTTCTAAACCTTGCTCTAATAAGTGTTGAGTTCTGTACTCAGTGTACTTATCCCTGAACTCTCTAGCCAGGTCTAGTTGTAGTTGCCTATAGAAGCCTGGGGAGAGAACTCCTCCGGTATTTTCAAAATATTTTTTTTCCCAGAGATGAGCTGCTGTGTTAGCATTAGAGCTTGCCTGGTCCAAGGTTATGCCAAAGGTATCGCAAACATCAAGCAGATCAAAAAATATATATTGGTTTTTTGGATGAAGCAAGGCTTTAAGAGGGTCTTCTGCGTCGCTTACTGTATATGAGAATAGGTTATAAGCTGCTTCTTCATCTCCTTGTTCAGCAAGCCTGGCTTCTTCTCTTAGCTCTGGATGGTCAAATAATTTCTCAAACACTCTCTCCATGTCTGCGTTTTTGTAAAGCTTATTAGTTACTGTTGCTAATCTATGATTTAAGAGATGAGGCCATATTATTTTTGTCAGAGTAACTGTATTTATTATTGCTCCTAATATATCGTAGCGCTTAATAAACTCTTCATGCACCACCTGTCTTGGCAGGATTGTTCTTTCCTGTCCAAGCCTGAAGAGCCTGGTCTCTTTTAAGTGCTCCCAGTCATAAGAGCCATGTGTAAAATGAAGAAAGGGTCGGCGAGGATTGATATTATCTGCTGCAGATTTAACCAGCTTTTTGATAAATCTATGATAATTTACTTCAAACCCCTCAATAGTTTTTATATCTGATTTTATGTTAACATCTAGGGTGCGAATGAATTTGCCCAAAGCAGTCCTTATTATCATCACAATTGCATTAACAACTTCTTTGGGTGTGCCATACTGGAATTTTTCTATATCAAAGAGTACAAGAGGGGTTTTGTATATTAATTCTCTTGCAGAAAGCATTTCTTTTAGATTTATCCCATCAAAGTACAGCTTTTTTTCCTTGTTTCTATGCATTATATCTAGAAACAGGAACATTCTTTGGTTATCATAATCATAGAATGCTTTGTTTGTGTTCTTTATTTTCTTTATTTTTTCTTCCAAGCTTTGTTTCTTTTTATTTATCTGCTGAGCTTTTACAAAGGCTGTTTTGGGATAACTTGCTGCATCTCTTAATTTATTATGCATTATTTTTCTAAAATCTTTGCGTGTCTTGCTCTCAACATTAAAATCTTGAACTTGAAGAAACAGGTTTTCTAACTGGTACTTGATATCCTCAACATATTCCTCGACATTTAAATGAGTTTTTCTGTCATCCAAAAGCCTTTTCAAATCTTCTAATAACTTTCCTTGCTCTATTTTTTGTATATATATCTCTCTTTCCTTAATCACCACCTCATCTATTCCTCTCTCTCCAAACACCCTTTTGCAGTTCTCAAATAATCTTTCACCATAAGACCTTTTCATGAGCTTTTTTATTTGCTTTTTTCCAGATTTATTGGTTGGGTTAGGATAATCAAACCATATCCCTAAAGGTCTGAACAATTTTTTCTGTGCATTTATATAGTGGTGCTCGTTCTTAAATTGACGCCTGGTTTCTTTGAATATGTGAATTACTTTATTCCTGGATTCTTTATCCTTAAACTTGTAGCCTATGGTGTTGAACAGAAGAGGAATCATTCTGTTATCAAAATCTTCTTCTGTATATTCCTTTTTTATAAAGTCAATTACAGGCTTTAAAGATTCCTTTGCCCTTGACTTATTGCTTCTTAGCATTGACCTGTACAAGGATTTGAACAAGGAGTCAAGGTTATTTTTTTCTTCTAATATATTTAAGAGCCAAGGTTCAAACTCAACTTTTCTTAGATAAAGACCTTGCCACATAAGGCTTTGCTTGTGACAAGTTGCAAACTCCTTCTTAGTGTCTTTGTCTAGTTTATCATAATCTCTTTTATCCATTAAGAACTGTACAATGGTATTATCTGTGATTTCAGAGCAGAACTCTCCCGGCCTTACATCATAGAAATCTGTTTTTTTTAAATCATGCTCTCTAAGCTTTTCTTCAAGAGATGCTTTCTTCTCTATAACAGGTGGAAAAATAGTCTTTTTTTTTGCTTCACTAAGCCTCATTGGGAGGCATGGATAAATACCTATAAAATTAGTCGAGAAATGATAGGTCTGGTCTCCGTGCCATACAGTTAGAGATAAAGGAGACTCTTTACCTTCAAATTCAAAGTTGCCAATGAATAATGGACTGGTACTCATTGCAAAGCCCAGAAATCAAGCCAGATTTAAATAACTTATCCATTCTAAAGTAGTAACAAGATAGTAATTAATTTGTGCGAAAGCTTTTTATAACCCTGACTCAAAAATAAAAGTATAAACTAATAATAACAAAAACGAGGTGCAAACAATGAAAGAAAAGAAAGACTACAGCTATGCAATGATAGCAATAGTGGCAATAGTAGCTATAGTGGCAATTATAGTGATGGTCATGCAGGACAGCAGGACAATATATGCGACACAGCCAGAAGTGCAACAAGCAATAACTACATCAGGATTTACACAAGAAGAAACAAGAGCATTAGAAGAAATTGCAGAGAAAATAGGAGAAGGAAATGTGGCTGGAAACGCAATACCATATTACAGTTGTGACGATTGGGAGGCCATTATAGACCGAGGATGTGATAACGTAGGGACTTCAAGCCCAGAATGCATAAGGGCGATTATAGGTTTTCTAAGAGTCTGTAGAGGTATAATAGTTTAAATATATTTTTTTATTTTTGATAAATCATAAACTTTTCTAAAAATTAAATTAATAATTCTTATAATATTAAGAATAGGTCTAGTATTGCAAACCCCAAGAACAAGCCCCAATCTATTAACCCTCCAGTCCTAAACTTCCCTCTTATTCTTAGTTTGCTAGGCCAAAACCAGGCAACCCCTTTCTTGGTTAAGCTGTCAAAAACCAGGTGGGATGCAAAGCCTATCAACACAGCCAGAGAGTAATAAGGATTGCCTGTAATCAGAAAAGCTAGTATCATAAAGAATACCATGGGAAGGATGCTGTGAAAAAAACCTCTGTGCTCAAAAAACAAGCGTAAAAAACCAAGCCTGGACTTTTTTGAAATAAATGATTGAGTATCAAGGTCTGGTAAAAGAGCAGCCAAGACCACTATTGCTAGAAAAAGATATTTATCAATAGGTAGAGGGATTAGTCTTATTTTTAAAATACCTATAAACAAGGCAAAACTTATATGGGTTAAAAACATCATCTTAAGAAACAGTTTATTGGATGTTTATTATAACTGTTTTGCTTCTCATATCATTAGCAGGGTTATCATCATCAAGCTTAACAGTGGAATCAGCAGTTGCTATTAGCTTTAGAGGTCCTTCCCTAGTAACAGTAGCCACTCTAAAAGTAGCACTTGACTCTTCTCCTGGCTTTAGAAACTGGGTCATGGCAGAGGTAATAACTGTGGGCTCAGCATTCTCAATATTGGGTATGAGCTTTAACTCTACATAAAAAGGGGTTTTTATCTCTACCTGGCCCTGATTAGCAACAAATACTTTTACTTCAAAAGGCTGGCCAATAATAGGACTGGGAGGATTAACAATGATATCACTCACCCCTATATCCAGGAATTCATCCTCCCCCATCCTTTCCTCTTCAAAATCAGCAACAGCAAGGCCAGTAATAGTGGTATCTCTGGTCTCATAACGCATCAACACCTGGCCTGTGATAGCCACAATAACAACTATGGCTAGAACAACGATTATCTCAAATAAAGGGCTGTCATCCTTCTTTTTAGCCATTTTAATAATAAGGATGAGAATAGTAGTATAAAAAATTTTCTATAAATATTAAATTATTAAGTATTATATCCCTTTGTTTACTGATGTAAAAATTTAAAAGAAAGTTATTAAAGTTTTGAGTTGCAAGGCAGCGGGAAACAGTAAAATTTATAAACTACATAGTGATTACAAAAATGTGAAACAAAAAAAAGAATTAGAGCAATTGGCTGATGAATTAACAGAAGAGGATGTTACTTTATTACTTGATGGACCGGGAGATCCTCCGTCCCCTCCACCGACTATGTTTGGAGTATTTCTTTATGGACATAAATATATTGAAAAAGGAGAACTTTATAGAAACAAAGTTAAAAGATATAATGAATTAAAAGAAAGATATAAAGGAACTTTAGATATTTGGTTGAGAAAAAATTCTCGGTGCATTGAAAAAAGAGAGGAGAAAAAAGTGAAAAAGATAAGAAATAAGAAGAAACCCTTTTTGAAATTAGTTATAGATAAAGTAAGGAACTACTTTAATGATATAGAAAGATCACAAATCGAAGCTATTCTCAGAGATGAGTATAAAAATCGCTATTGAGCAATTAGATATGCCACTTAATATACTCACTCAATATCTTCTAACTCCTTATCAAGGTCCAGATTCTCAAGGTCATCATCAACTTTAGGCTCTTGTTTTACTTTCTTTTGCATAGCAGGCTGTGGTTTTTCTTGTTTTATTTCAGGTTCTGCCTTTGCTTCTTCTGTATCCTCAGGTTCTTGCTCTGATTCTTCTTTTTCTTCTTCAGATTCCTCTTCTGGCTCTGGTTCTTCCTCTGGCTCTTCTTCAGGCGTTTCTTCTTCCTCTGCAACTACCCTGTCTGCTTCTTCTTTTAACTTTTTTATTTCTTCATCAGGGTCAGGGCTTTTATCAACCTTGCTAGCTATTAACTCTATTCTGTCAAAGTTCTGATTCTTATTAGCTCTTCCACTAATCTTTACAATATGTCCTAGTAATTCTGTTTTTATAGGCTCAAATTTGGTAGGGTCATCTTTAAAAGTCAGTATCTGGAAATTGTCCATACCTAATAACTCCTCCGCTTGTTGTCTCCAGAACACCACTCTTATGTTATCGCTTCCATCATCAAGGTAAAGGTTTAATACATAGTTATAATTAGGCTCTACCTTGCCGTGGCTTGGGCATACAAAGCCTTCTTCTCTAAGCCTTATCCTCTTATTGCATTGTGGGCATACCTCAAAGAAGTTGATATCAAAGACTTGCACAATAGTGGCTAGGATTTCAACATTAGCATCATCTTCTTGTATCTCAGCAATTTTTTTCCTTACAGCAGCTGGTGGCTCATAAGGCTTGACCTCTACTTTTACGCCCGGAGGATTAATGATTAATTTTGACATCTCGCTCAGGTGAATCTCATACCTCCTATTATTATCCCTAATATATCCTCCTCTTATCTTAACAACATCTCCTTCTTTTAACTGGTTGATAAGTTCTGCTTGTTTATGCCACATAACCACTCTTACAGTGCCTGTTTCATCACCTATGAGCATGTTGGATACTTTTCCTGAATGTTTCTCTGTCTGGAACTCTCTTAGCTCATACTTCTGTAGTACTTTGCCTATAACATCAACGTTTCTCATGCCTGGCAATATGTTTTTTATCTGGAGCTTCTCACCAATATCAAACAGCTTCACGCCAAGCTCATTAGCTATTATATGAGCTGCTCCTTCTTCTGAGATTAAGCCTGATAATTTCTGCAACTTTGCTTTTATCTTCTGATTCAACTGTTCCTCTGTTAAGCCTGTCTTCTTGATAATCCTCTCTTTTATCTGAGGTAAAGGCATGCTAATCATATAAAACCACCCTTGAAATAAGTATGTAGAAATAATACTGGGTAGTGTTTTAAAAACTTTTCTATAGTGCAAAAGCTAGCACGTAACTCCTCCGAAATCCTCGAAAAGATTAAACAGGTCTCTGTACTCAGGGAATTGGTTAAGGAAATAATCAAGAGCTGCTTTTTTAGCATAATCAGGAGAAGCATAAGCGATTAGTCTTGCAAGCTCGTTCTTCTCTCCAAGCACCTCTCGCACAGTTTCTGCTATTTTATTCTTGCTAACAGTATTAACAGCTGCTTTAAGAAGCTGGTCAGGGACTTCTGCTGCCATGTGCTGGAATAATGCTAGTTTATCTGCAGGGTTTAGTTCTTTTATTATAGAGATGACCTTGTCCTTATCCTCCATGACCTCATCCCATCTCTCATCAACATTCTCAGGATGAATTACAACACCTATAGCATAGCCTGTTACTTCAACTCCTCCACTGGTTCCCTCATACACCCCTTCTCCTATCTCTTCTAATAATTCCTGCTTTACATCATCTGGTAGTTTATCAAGAAAATCAACCACATAATCTAAGGTGTCCCCTGCTTCCACTAGTTTCTCCAGAACCATATCAATCTCATCATCTCCAAGGTTATCTGTGAGTTTATTCACTAATTCTTGTGCATAATCAGTATCTAGTTTTCCATTAAGAGCATCTTGTGCAAGGTCTGTTACTATTTTAGCAGCATCCTCATCCTTGATATGCTTAGCTATCTCACCATAAAGAGCATCAGCACCTTGACCTTCAAGATTCATAAGTATTCTGTCAAGAGAAGCACTGGCTAGAGCATTCCTGATAAACTGGAACTCATCATCAAAGCCAAGCAAACCAAATAAATCTTCATAGTTGCCTAGAAGAACTGATTTTAGTAAGAACAAGTTTTCTAGTCCTAGTTGTTCTTCTAGTTGGTTCATAATAGAAGGAATCTCAACACTCTTAATATTTGCTGGTCCATAATTACCATTACCATCAACATAAGCAAAGGCAAAGTAGTAGCCAAAGCCATTAAGAGCAGCTGTTATAATATCCAAACCACTCATCTTCTTATACTGAAGGATTGGGTCTGTGCACTTACTAATACTAAATGATATAGTATTTTTATCCTTGCTAATGCTGGGCTTAGCGCATCTTATCTTACCCTCTGTTAAAGAGCCATCAGGATTAGTAAAAAAGGTGCAGGCCTCAGGCGCATCACAAGAAAAACTAGACTGTGCATTAAAACGACTAGAAAGGTCTATGTAACCTGTTGGATTGGAAAAATCAAACTTGCCATTCTTATAAGGTTGAACCCCTAAACCGCATTTATAAGCCAAGCCCACAACATCACACTCCTCAGAAGCCCCTTTAAGGTCAAGCTCTACAGTAATAAGAGCAGGCAACTCATTCTGAGTCACAAAGAAGTTCTTGACAAATAATAGTACACCCAGTTCAGGCACCAGTTTAGTAACCAAGTTTGAGATAAAGCTTTCATAAGCAGGCTTTAAGTCCTTGGTAGAAGTAGTTAGCTTTAAGTTTGCATTACCAAGACCTTCACACTCTTTTTCAGGTGTTAAAACATTCTCTTTTTCTTGTTTAAGCATATCTTCTGGTTTATCAACTTCTGTGCTATCAGGAGCAATTGCTGGTGGAGGAGCATCATATAAATCTAGAGCAAATTTTACAGCTACTTCTCTGTACCTAAGCTTGTCTTTCTCATACTTAGGAATCATCTGAGGAGAAATAGCGCAGAACCTGAACTTATGCTTTGAGCCTTTCAAGTCGCACTTCTCGAGTCCATCAAGATTATAAACAAAGTCTTCAAGCTTTTCACTGTTCTTAACAAAGTAAAGATTATCTCTTTGAGAGACCTTATCCACTGTGTCACTATTCTTATAATGGTATTCCAATGAGTAATACTTGCCAAGACCTTCTCCTTTTAGAATCATGTAATCCACTTCTTTATTATTATGATAAAGCATAAACTTCTTGTCATCAGAGAAATCATAAGAATCCTTAACAGCGTTTAGTTCATCATAGAGAACAATTTTTTCAGATGATAGCTTAAGCTTAAAGAACTTTAGATTTTTATCAAATTTGCAGTAACAACCAGGTAGTTTATGATCTAAGCAATCCTCAAAGGTCTCAATGAACTCATAGTAACCACGGTCCTTGTCTCCATCACATAGAGGATCAGAGGGTTTCTTAAATAAGAATAACAGATTAGAAGCCAAAGGGTTTGGATTATTAGGAGCTACACCAAAAGCACTTGATACTGTAGCTGCAATGGTTGTTGCAACAGCATCATTATGCTTCTTTTTTTCCTCCTCAACACACTCAGACAAATCTTTTTGACTGCCAGAGCAAACCTCATAAGTCTTTCTAGCCCAAGCACTAAGCCCATTATAGATTCCAAGATTATAATCAACCTCTGTTGTAAAGCTAGGATTAACATAATAGTAGCCAATCCTTGTTGGTGTGAAGCTAACCTTGACCCCTTTATAAGTAGAAGTAGCACTAATGCTGCCACCACCAAAGGCTGCGTAGTAGTTAAGCACATTCTCCACATAGGTTCCTACTTCTCTTACCTTGGCTACTCGGTATTCATCAGAGCCAGGCCCACAATAATAACTAGTGCTATCACCACCTGAACAATAAACCTCATAGATTAGTTGAGGTGTTATCTGAGAAAATACTTGGCTCCAAGAAGGATCATTTGTAGAATAAGCATTTTTAGCCTTTTTTATTGCTTTATCCACCAAGCCTTGGCCTGAATTATAAGAAGCAACTGCAAAGGCATCTTTATGAGCATAGTCTTCAAAGTGTTTTAAAAGGATTCTAAGATAGAGTGCGCCTGCTTTAATGGATTTTTCAGGGTCAAAACGATTATCATTACTAGGGCTACACCCACTAAAAGAAGCACACCCAACACCTACTTTACAAGTATGGCATTTGCACGTGGTGATTTGATTATCAAAGATGCCACTGAATCTTGAATCCCTGGCTGTTGGTCCACAGAACTGCATTATACCAGCGCACCCAGTGCAGGAAACAGCATCCTTGTCACCCCTGCTCTCCTGCATAATAACTGCTTTTATCAAAGTATCTGGAACCTTGTTTTTACTAGCCTCTTCTTGGATAATATCATCATAAAACATAATTCTGTCATGAGCATCTTTAGGAATCTCAGTAACAGAAGTTCTTACAACTTCTTGTTCTTCATGAACACACCCAGTGTTATAAGGGAACCTGTAAACAGTTAAGTATTGCAACCAGTCCTGAGGCAAAGGCCTTTTATCAATGCCGTTCCTTGGGCTTGAAGAATCATATATATAACCATTACCAGCATAAATAGCTATATGGCCTGCAGATGCTTTTGGATTATTGTGTTTGAAAAGTAAGTCTCCTGGCTCTGCATTATTATCCATAACCTGTAAAGTGCACTGGCTAGAACTAGGACCACATATCTGTTCATAACCATTCTTCTCTGCTACTTCTTCATATCCCATAGCTGTTAATCTACCCTTAAAGTCAGGTATGGCTGCGTGCTTGTAAACCCACCACACAAAGCCTGAGCAGTCAAAGCCAGGAACACTAGGTATTCCTTTACCTTCCTGGTCATCATCAACAAAAACCCCATGAAAAAAAGAGTCAGGATTCTCAGCTTTTCTCTGAGTCTCATCAATATCATAAGGGGTTTCTCCTCCCCATACATAAGGAAGATTAATAGCACTAGCAGGACCATACTTGTTATAATAATCATCAGCAACACCAACAACACAAACACCATCACAACACTCAGTAATGGGTTCATCCTCTATAAAAACATCTCTGGAAAGAGTAACTTCTTCACTAACTCTTGCTTCATAAACAATCCTTATAGGAGTGCTGTTCTGAGTAATGCCTCTAATAAGGGTGCGCTTGGTAGTAGCATCACTCTCAACCTCATAATTATAAATGATTCTATTAAATCTATTAGTAGGGTGCTGAGCAAAAAAAACTGTTTTTAAGTTCTTATCAAAATAATTTTCAAGAGCAGCCTTTACTTCATCAGAGCTAGGCCAACACTTAGAATTCTTAGAATTCCAAAGGTTGTATACAAACCTATCACAAGGATACTCTTCTGTTAATACATCAGGCTCATCGCCTATGTCAGAATAAAAGCCTCCGTTATCACCAATCTCAAAAATACTTTTCCAAGCAGCCAGCCTAGCAGAAGTATCCACAAAACTAAGCTCTTGCTCTCCCTTACCCACAGTCCTAATAATAGCTGCCTGCTTTTTACCAATACTATCATCAATACTAGGAGCAGTGAATAAAAAGAAAAGTATAAGAGCAAGCACAAAGGCTAGAGTAGGGAATAATAAGAGGCCGGTTTGGGATTGTTTTTTGTTGATGAATTTCATGTTTATCCTTATTGCTTTTTAACATATATTAGTACGTATAACCCTTTACCTGAATAGGAAGGCAAGTTAAACACTGAATCAGGTAATTTGTTTGGACTCAGCGAGGTACCCCATTTTGCATGAAAAACTTGCTGATGAGTAGGCATAGTCACAGACATTCTTCCAGCAACAAGTTTGCATGCATCTGAACCATGTTCTCTTACACATATTCGATAATTTCCTTCAGACTCATACCCAAAACTACTCATAAAAATACGATTGGTTTCTGAAGTCCACCAATCTTTGTATATGCTTTTTGACTCATAAGCCAGAACTGTTAAATCAGCCATGGTTAATATATCCCCATGCACATCAACTGGTTGTTTTAGATAAAGAGCAACAAGATTATCACTAAGTGCCTGCTCCATAAAAATCTTACCCTCATTTATATTATTCTGTTCATTAACCTTGGTAAGCAAACCCATCAAAAGAATTGCTATGAATATAACGATTATGGCAAAACCTATGTCTTCTATTGCTTGCAAGATTCCTTTCTTGTTTAAAAGTTTCATGATACACCTATCAATAATTTTCCTTCACTAAAACTTCCATCATCATATCTAATCCAAACAGGATAAGACTTAATACTAAGAGTGGCTCCAAAGCCAATCAGGATTCTATCATAAGGATTATCTTTTTTCAAATCCCAGAGCTGGAAATTAAAAGATGTGACTTCAGTGTTAGTATAACAATCCTTTAAGGTTTGCTTATCATACTTTGAATAATCAATAACTCCTGGATAAAAGCGCTGAGTATCTTCATCCTGATAAGCAAGACAAGTATTAATAGCTCTATAAGCATACACATGCCTAGGAATATCTTTTTCATAAGCAAGAAAACCAGCTAGATAATTATTAGTGGTTAAGTATAAAACCCATCCCATTACAAAAAGAATAGCACCCCACATAAGAGCATAAAGTATGGTAAAGCCTATATGAAACCCTTCACCTCTTTTATTCTTCATTCTCTTCCTCAGGCATATCCCTTGCAGGCCTATTATCAATCCTTAAAATACTGCCTTCTTTGATAAAGAAAAGAGCAGTTAGTTTCAAATCCTTTTTCTCAATCACAATATCCTTTCTAGGCACAAAAGAGTCTTTTATCATAGCAGACTGATTACGACTAGGTTGTGAAGGAAAAACAGCAATAGAAGAATTACCAAGCCTGATATAACCCTTCATTAAATCCTCTTTATGAACCAATTGAATATCTTGAGGAGTGCTAAGCATGGCATCAACAAGCATAGCAGAGTCTTTTGAGAGAAAGCCTTGCTCAGCCCTATCCTGAGAAGTATACCTATAAACAATAGATACAAGAAAAACAGCAGCCACAATACCCATAACAATAGTTAAAGTCTGTAATAGACTCCAACTAGCACCTCTTTTATTCATATAAATTGATAGTCTAGAAACGAGTATTTATGTTTTTTGGAAAAAGGTGTTGCATTTCTAGTTAGGGTTAGCATCAATTTGCGAGGGCATACATCAGCCTAACAATCAGAGCGGAACAGGGGGACCTGCCCCCTACGGGGAGGTGGAGCTCTTGGAACCATAAGCGGGCCCGAGCCGATGCTAACCCGCACTTACTCTGCAAACTCCCACTCATTAACCTTAAAAACCAGTCTTGCCTTAGAAGTGTCAGAAGCCTTAACAGAAGCTATATCAAAGAATAAGTAATCATTATTATCAGCAGTTAATTTTAAAAAGCGTTCACCCGTGCTCACCTTGACTTTTTCAATAAAAACACTGTTAGTAGAGAACTCTTTTTTATCATCAAAAGTCTTTTTAACATATATGTCAACATCCCAGTCAAAAGGCAGAGTAAAATCTCCGCCCAGCTTAGACTCATAGTTAATATTCAACTCATTATTCTCAGTAGTAAAAGTATATTTCATAAGATCAGCATAAAAATTAATATGCGACTCAAGACCATCACACTCCTGAGAACCAAGACAAGCATCAACAAAATTCATCCACCCAAGATAAACTTCATCACCAGAAGAAATACAAGGAGGTTTGTAGCAGAAAACAATGTCTTTGCCATAGGGTTGGACATAGATGTAGTTATCTAATATTAGGTAAACATATCCTAGATATTCATTATCAATTCTTTCTACTAATACTGGTTTACTGCCTTTAAGAACAGATAATGAAAGTTCTGCTTTTTTATGAGCTCCTCTATCAACATATTCATAAGTAAATTGATCTGTTATGGAGAATAATGTTAAACCTTTTAAATAAAAAATATATGATTCCTTTACTTTTGTTATATCTTTTTCATGTAAATAGCCCGCGCCCATTTCTGCAGCTATAAGCTCTGAGGCTTCAATTAATTCTTTTATACTATTTGGGTTGGTAAACAAAGCAAAGGGTTTCCTATGAAAATATCTGATATTTGGAAAATTCCTTATTCCTACTACCTGCATACAACGAAGAACATTTCTAGGCTCTGGATTGTCTTTTAAATAATCAGCTTTCTGAGATAGATACTTAGGTGTATTAAAAGGTTTGTATGTATCAAAACTTCTGCATAATACCATACAAGCATCTTCACTACAAGAGGTTGGTTTTTCAAAAAGAACATAGGCATTAGATCTGACTTTTTCTTCTAGAATCACGTCTTTCTTAAAAATTACAAAATCTTTTTCTAAACCAGAATTATCAGTTATTCTAATTGTAGAATTAGCTCCTTTATCAAAAAACAACAATAACTCATCCTGATTTAGATGAATAAATATTGTTTCTGCATCTGCTTGTCCAGAAGTCTTACTAAGTTCTTCTATCCTATCTGCCAAGCTGTTAAAGCTCTCAAGAGATTTATCTTTGGGTTTTAGCCATTCTGCAATAGGCCCTATAAGAGCAATTGCAACTAGAATAGCTATTACTATGCCTACCACTACTAAATAAGTGCTTGCTGTTGGGTTCTCCTGGGCTTTGCGGTTCATCTTAAGTTAGAGAAGAGGGAGGGTTTCTTCTGCAATAGGATACCAGCTTTTTTTTGCAGTCATTATCAGGCGTTGCGCACACCTTTGCAAATCCTCCTTCTATGCCAATGTCTTCTTGAAGAATTTCCTTGGCACAAGCATGATTAAAGCCGTCTTTCATGGCCTTTTTTTCATCCCCTCCACATTCTTGTGGGTTACCTGCAGCCATGACTGCGTCTTTATAGGCCTTTGCACACTCATTTTCACTATCACTTGACAGGTCACTGCGTTTATACATCTTTGTTTTATCACTTGCCTCAAACATTTCTAGTACGCATC
Source organism: Euryarchaeota archaeon SM23-78 (assembly GCA_001595785.1). GTDB lineage: Archaea > Nanobdellota > Nanobdellia > Woesearchaeales > SM23-78 > SM23-78. The sequence goes on along the minus strand of LSSJ01000026.1, from coordinate 23,310 downwards.
CTGGCGCTCCTTCTAGCCTATAATATTTAGACTCCTCAAACCCTCCGTAATCACAAGGGCACTCATCATACCATTTCTCTCCATCACCATCATAGTCATGGGTTTTCTTGCAACTCTCGTATTCCACTTGGCTTACGCCAAACCATACTTCTCTTGGGACTATGAATGCCACAAGCCCTATTATTATTAACATAATAATAAGACCTTTAAGAGTTGCAGAAAATGCTTTTTTATTCAGTATCATTCTTGTTCACCTCCTTGGAAATTATTATATATACTATTTTTATTCTAATGGTATATCTCTATATGTATGCCCTATACATTCACTTGTTTGAACATCAATTGTACAATCCATATCACAAAGAGTCTGAGAAGCTACACACCTTTCATTATCTTTTCCAAAATCTTTGCAGGAATCATACCAACCGCAGGGTTCGCATTTAAAGTGAATTGGTGAATATTTTTCTCCTAAATTAATCAACACCTCTTCAGAAGGAATGCAAATTCCTCCGCATCCCGTGGAAAAGCGGCCGCAGGTTGTCTCCTTAATTAAATCTACGCTTTCCAACTCACCGTCTATCTTATGTGAATCAAAATAATTGCAAGGAGTATAAAAACAGGTTTTTCTGTTAGCTTCCTCAACAACATTAGGCATTGCGTTTATTGGCAAGCTACAAAAGGCCTTGTATCTTGGATAGCCAGTATCACTGTCTGTCAATAATGACTTAATTTTTTTATGGCTCAAAGAATTTTCCTTGCCTTTTTTTTCCATTGGGGTTATGCATAATTTTTTCTGGGTGTAATCATAAGTGTAAAAGTAGAGGCTGCTTTTACTGTCACGATTCAAAAAATCAAAGATAAAACTCTCCTTTTTTATAAGCATTTCATGCTCATAAGGTTGGTAATAAAAATATTCCTCTTCACCACTCCCTCTCAAACTCTCCTCTGTAACATAATAAGATTGGTCTTGCCCAAACTGGATTACTATGTGGTCCACATCAATTTCTTTTCCATCCTCTGTTCTTATGCATAGTTTAATGCCTTCAAGCTCATTTTTTTCCTTGTCAGCAGGATACTCTGCTCCTTTGGTTCCACTACCATCCTTTAATATTAAGATTATGTTTCCTTGTTCTTGTAAAAAGGTAAGGGTCCAGTCATTTATATTCTTAAAAGCAGGGTCTGTGTAAAAGGTTCCATAGCAATAACCTTGTCCTTGGTTGAAATCTTTTGTTTGAACAGCTGCAATAACAAAATTCTTGAACTGGTTCTGCCAGAAGTTATGGGTTGCTAAGCTCAGGTCAGGATGAATATAAGAGTTGGATTGCATTTCAAGCTCTTTTGCTTTATCTAAGAGAGGACCTGTAGCCCTCTTAACCATTGACCAAAGATTCATAAAAGCTCCTATCACAACAATTACTACTAAAACAAATACAAATATCTTGAGTAGGATGCCAAAGCCTTTTTTTCCTTTTATCATCTTCATATAAATCTCTTAAAGATTGACTTAATAATCTCTGCTGGATTCGGTAGAGCACCGAACAGCATTCCAATGAAATATGCCAGCACAACAAAGACTACAACTGCTATAACAAATTTTTGAAGAGTGGACAATTGGGCTTTTTTAGTCATTTTACTCTACATCACACTCGTTTGCTATTTTATCATAAGGAGCTATTAGTATAAAGCTTCCATCTTTATTCAGGGTCTCTGTGCCTTTTCCTATTATATTCCTGAATGTTTCAGTAAAGCCTGCATCTTTCTTAAAACCAACAGCTATGCCATATATAGCATCATTACCACCAAGCTCTAAGCCAATAGGTTCACTCAAAATAACAACCCCTCCTTTTCCTGAAAAAGTAATATAACGCTGTACATCCATATCATTTGGAAAAGGCTTGTTAAAAACATCTGATTTATTATAATATCTGAGTGCGCTTTCTAGATGCACAGTTCCTATTTTCTCAAAAGAAGGGTACTTTTTAGGAGAATGGATTCTTACACCGTATAAAATCAAGCACTTGTTATCACTGCTTATATATTGATCTATTTTGTCAAACAAAGCATTAGACCTATCCCCTTCTGCACTCATCCACCAAGCCCTGGCAATTAGTTCTGTAAAGTCTCTCATTACAACCTCTCGAAACTCATCTTCAGTAAGGTCAGCAGGGCTCTTAATCCCTGTCATGCCTCTAACTTGATACCTGTCTTTCAAAGGGATCTGTTTATCAATGACAGAACAGCTTTTCTTGAATAAAGACATCGTGCCCATAGTTAATTCCTCGGTTCTAGAAGCAGCTATTATCGAAGCTCTGCACTTAAAACCCTCAACTCCTAAGTCAGGATTACTACAAAACTGAATAAAACCACCAATAAACACAAAAATAGCTATAGAAGCAAGCACTGCAAGTATTATTCCCATGGTCCTGTCCCAAGTACCTCTTTTATGCCTCATTGAAACATACCTGTAATCCTGGTTATTATCATGAAGAGCATTAAACCTATCAGAATAACGATTATTATCATGATAACATTATTAATATTTGCACTCTTATTCATACCTTATTCTCTTAAAAAAGAACTATTTAAACTTTGTTATTTAACCGCCAACAACAGGAACAATTGGTCCTAAATCTTCGACTTCGCTCACTCCTAGATGAATGGCTTTCTCAATAATACTGTAAGGATTATAAACTGTTTTCCAGGTAAGCCAGTAGTTACCAACAGCATCAACAGTTTTTATACAGTAAACTCCTTGGGCATCCTTTCTAAACCTTATCTCTGGATTAGGATTATATCTATACTGGCCTGAATCTGCTAATGGGCAAAGCGTGGTTAAAGGATTCCTAGTGGTAAGATAATTATATAGATAATTCAGGCCAAAGCCAAGAATAGTAGCCACTGCTCCACTCTCCCAATCCTGAACATTGATATTAATATTAATATTAGTAGGTGCAAAGTAGTAGTCATAACGCACGCATCCACTCTTATCATAGCAATGCTTTATCACAGCCTTAGGGTATTCCTCAAAGTGGTAAGGAGTAACATATTGTCCAGGCGTAATCCTACCTTGCTGCTCCAATTCTTTAAGCATGGTTTTTACAGGCTTGGGATACTTAACTTCTATATAGTCATCACTATTCTTAATCATTGGAGGAGCAACATCTAAGCGTAATGGGCGCTCTGAATAGGCGGTTACCTCTTTTTTAGATCCATCAGGACCAACAACCTCTGCTTTAACACATAAGTAATTTTCTTTTAGTTGGTCTGCGTTTTCATATTCCACCAGCATATCTGTTATCTTAAAGGTCTCTGAAATACTAGAAGCATCTAGATGAATATTTGCACTCTTCTCATTAAACTCTATTTTCTGGGCTTGAGATTCATACTTCATACTCTGATAAGCTTCTCTGCCAAAAGTAAAGATAATATTAATGCCTTCTTCACCAGCCTTAAGAGCAGTTATTCTATGAATTGAATCATGCCAACCAGAACTTGGATTCTCACAGGCAGTTCTTAATCCCTCATACAAGTTTTTAGCATTCCTAATCTGGTCTTCACTTACAATACCACCCCATACCCTGGAAAGCTTATAAGGCTCATAACACCTAACATTGATATCATCAGCATTAACCCATAAAGTGCTTATATCAGTAATCTCAAGAATAGGCTTAACTCTTAATAAAACAGCAAATTCTGAGAGCCAGTGGCTTTCAGAAGGCAAGTCTTTTAGATTTTCACCTTTCAATGTTTCGTTGTAATCAAAAACAATAACCCTAAACTCATAGGTTCTGCCTGCTTGCAGTTCTGAAGCTATTATAGTAAAATCTTTTTTACATTCACGAGGGTAATTTTTGAGAACATTTGGATCAGTAGAGGCCTCTTTAAACTCTATTACACTATCTGAAGGAAAGAATTCATCCCCATTAATAGTATCCTTCATATACACAGTGCAATGCTTAGGTTCATTTACTTTCAAAATTCTTTTCAAATCAGCTTCTTCAAAATCAACTCTTAATTTATGTTGCTGCCCAATCTCCAAATCCTTTCTCTCATAAGGATAAAGAGGAGTTCTCTCATTGTCAAAGAAAACCCTAATAAGGTGACTGTTTGCTCCATAACCCCTTGCTTCTTCAATATCTGTGCCTTCAACTCTGCAGCAAATCATTTCCTGGTCTCTGAATTTTCGCTCACACTCACCATTACCTGCAAGCAGGGGCTCAAGGGTTCCGCAGGAAGTAAAACACCTGCCTCCTTTGCCTGTGCAGCTCTTCAAGCCAAGAACAGTACCTTCGAAAAAATCCCTTAGAATAAAGCCTACAATCACAAGAATGATAAGAACTATAACTATTTCTCCTATGGTGTAGAAAACATTACCAACACCTCTTTTACTTCTCATTCTAAAAGACCCTTTTTATCATCGATAATAGTCGTCTTCTCCTGTCCCAAGAATATCACTTTCCCTTACACAGCAAAGGAGCGTGTCTCCTGAACCAGCCTCTGCTTCACACTCAGGATTACCAGCAAAGTGATTAGTCCATCCCTCAGGGCACTCACTCATGCATTCTCCGTTCCTACTAGTACAACCAGATGTTCCAAGAAAGAAGTTCCTCACAGACTTGCTGAATATAAGGATTAACACTATCAACACAACTATCACTAGCACTGCTATGATAATAGTCTGCATGGTTAGTTCTACTCCGCGCTTATTCTTTACGAGCCTCATCTTCATGTCTCCGGTTGTTCTATCAGTCTCACACAACACTCCTCATCTTGTGCGCATCCACCAGCAGTTCCACTGTTAGGAAGATTCTTCACCCATAATCCGCCTTCATCATCCATTAAGTCTTGACAAGTAGAATAACACCTTCCTCCAATACCTCTACAACCAGTTCCCTCAGTCACTCCTCTGCCTGCTCTTAGGATAAGCACAGCAAGAATGATAAGCACTAAGAGGGCTATTGCTGCTATAATGATAACGTTCATGCTAAGACCCTGGGCTTTCTTGCTCATAAACAATCACCTCGATTTTTTTAAGTATTAAATTCTATTTCTTATTCTTAAGATTATTAGTATTTAAATGTTACTATAGGGGCGAATTATCACAACCTTTTTAAACCCTTAAACCTCTCTCTACTCAGAGGTAGGGTAGTGGCTTAACAGCAGGTAGAACCCATCAAAAACAACGGTTTCAAAACCATTTTTTTGCTGGTTCTGCTTAGGAAAGTCCGCCCACCATTAGACAGGTGACTATCGGAAGGTAGCTGGCGAAAGCTAGGGCAACGGCTCAGAAACGAGACCACCTATGGATAGGAATGATGGTTCCGAAGCATTTTGGTAACAATTTGCGAGCTAACGACCAGACCAATAACCCATAGGAAAGGGTGAAACGGCGAGTCCTCACCGGTGCAAGTCCTTTGAGACGCTAAGTAGAATGTTAAGCACAAGCCATCCTGGTCTGACCAGGGGTTTGACAAAAGGCGGCTTATAGCTACTCTACCTCTCACTTTTCTTAGAAGTAATAAAATATGATTTAAAACTAGAATTAAAGAAAAAGGAAAAATAAAAAAAATCATGCAATCTTAATACAACACACCTCGTCTTCTGCACATCCACCTGCAGTTCCACTATTCACAGTGTCTATTGTGTATGTGCCTTCTAATCCATCACAGGAATCTGCACATATGCCCTTGGTTGCTCCTTCGCACCCTGTTGCTGGAGGAACCTTTGATAGCTCTCTTACAACAATAAAAATTAGGATTATCAGTACAATCAAGGCTATTGCTGCAATAACTATTGTGCTTATGCTTAAGCCCTGCGCTTTTTTTCTCATAGCACCACCTCATCTTTTTGAATATTAAATTCTTATTATTATCTTTAAGATTAATAGTATTTAAATGTTATTATAAGTGCAAAATAACAACAATATTTTTAAACACCTCTTGCTTTCTCTCCTCTATGGCAAAACAAAATAAGATTCAGATGCCTAGCTCAGGAGCAGGCATTACCAGGTATTTTGATGATTATAAGTCTAAGATTGAGTTCAAGCCAGAGCATGTAGTAGCCCTTGTAATCATTGTCATCATCATAATCATTATTCTTCATCTTCAAGGAGGAGCTTGGTTCTAAAGAGGTGTTTATATGACAACAAAAATGTCAAAAACATTTTTGAGTCATTATTTTCCACGAGGTGCAAAATAATGATTCCTGGTATGAATCCAAGGCAGATGAGACAAGCCATGAAAAGAATGGGTATACGGCAGGAAGAGATAGATGCCAAGGAAGTAATCATTAAGCTTGAGGACAAAGAGATTGTTATTTCCAATCCAAGTGTTTCTAAGGTTAACATGATGGGTCAGGAGACTTATCAGGTTATTGGAGAGGAGAGTGTTAGAGAGATTGACTCAACTCCTGAAATAAATGAGGATGATGTTAAGACTGTGATGGAGCAGACAGGGGCTTCTGAAGAAAAGGCTAAAAAAGCAATAGAAGAGTGTAAAGGAGACCTTGCAGAGGCTATATTAAAGTTGAAGAAGGACTAATAAGGTCTTGTTTCAAGCTGTTTTTCTCTTTCATTATACAGTTCTACTAAATGATTAAATGAATCATAATATTGTCCATTCATTTCTTCTAGCTCTTCAAAATCATAATTACCATCCCAAGCTCTTGCCCATAAAGGTCGGTCATAGAGTGCATTAATAAACTCATCTTCTCCTTTATCATCAAACTCCCAACCTTTTTCTTCTAATTCTTGAAACTTTTGCTTGACAAAAGAAAAACCATCTCTTAGAATGTTGCCAATAACTCTTCTCTCCCTATATGAAAACCAGGAATAAAAGCTTACATCTCCTGAATTATCAAGAAAGGCATAGTTCGGTCTGGAATAATCTCTTATTCCTACAAACTGAATTCGTTTGTCCTTGTGTTTTTTCATATGCTGCTCCATTAAAAGGAAGTTTGCAAACAAGGTGTCTGTGTATCCTTTTTCAGGAGTTCCAAGTCTGCTGAGTTGTTCTATCTTTGTAATTACTTGTATAATTCTTTGCTTTTCAGCCTCATTCCTAGGCTTTACTAATAAAAATCGTGTGCGCGCCAGGTCATCATTGAACTCATAGATTCTCCAGTAATCAAAATCTTTTTGCTTAATAAAATCATAGATTTCTAGGATGTCTTGATGATTAATAGCTGTAAAAACAGTATGATATCCAATTTTCATACCTTTACTAAGGATTTTATCAACAAGCTCAGTCAGCTTTTTAAAAACAGAAACAGATTTTTCTCCTCTTAACTCTTGTTGAACTGATTCAGATATACTGTCAATAGGAAGAGCAATATCATTGACTAATTCTGAGAGTTGAGAAACCCGGTTATTATTTAATCTAGCGCCATTGGTATGAAGACTTACATATATGTCTTCTTTTTTTAGAATTCTCAATGCATTATCCAGATTTTTTACAAGAAGAGGTTCTCCACCTCCAATAGTTACTTTTCTAACATTATTTGAGGATAATACATGTGCAAGTTCCTGGATTCTTTCTGCGTTTTCATCATAATGAGCATCTGGTTTAAAGCAATAGCTACAGCTCATATCGCATCTGCTAGTAACAAACCAGTGTATGTGTTTTTCTAAGCTCATAGAGGGTGGGAAAAGATATGAGTGTAATAAATCTTTCTAATAAAGCAGCTTCACAACACAAAGATTTATATACTTTCCCTGCTTAATAATTTGAGGGTAATATGGAGCAGTTCCAGATTCTGAGAGATAAAGCCATACAAAAGATTAAAGTAGCTGACCATATGCTTTTCATGACTTATCCATTGGTAAAAGACCCAAGGCTTTTACTATCTATTATTGAAAATATTTTTGCAAGCCTTGACTTTGGGGTTAGCGCCTTGCTCCAACACGAAAGATTGTTCAAAAGGATTCCTCCTTATCACGACAGTTTTACCTCAAGATTTGAGATTTTCAAGGATAAAATGATACCCAGACATAACCTAAGCCCAAGGCATGCCAAGCTTATAAGAGAACTTAGGGAGATAATCTCAGAGCACAAGAAGAGTCCTATTGAGTTTGCAAGAAAAGACAAGTTTGTTATATGCTCCCCTACTTATAGCTTAAAAACAATTGATATCAATCTTGTTAAAAAATATATTTTTGAGACCAAGGTTTTTGTTGATAATATAAATAAGATTGTGAGTAAGCATGAAGGAATCTTTGCACGAAGCAAGGGATGAGTTGAAAAGAGTAGACCACCAGATATATGTTAGTTTGAAGTATACAAGGACTGTGGATGTGATTATGAATACTATTGGCAGGATGATAGATGCTTATACCTGTCTTATTGATTCCTTGCTCAAATACGCTGTTGAGAAGAATATGAGGCCAGAAGAGCACATCCCTAACACTCCTCTGGAAAGAGGTAATCTTGTTAAGCAACTTTTTCCTGATGAGATTGTGCAAAAGAACATGGACCTTTATTTTTTACTGAGAAAGATTAGGAAGACCAGTCCTAGGAAAGAGCAGGAGTTTAGAAGGCATGTGACTCTTAGGACAATGATTGATGGCAAGGAAGTGACTATGGATATTGACATAGCAACAGAGTACTACAACACCATAAAAGAGTTTTGTGACTGGGTGGAGGAAAAAATTAATGAATAAGTGCTTGTTTTTGTATTAAAAAGAGGTGTTTATGTGACTCGTTACATCTGTGTGGTTAGTGGAAAAGGAGGGGTTGGTAAGACCACTAGCGCTATTAGTTTGGCTCATGCCATGGGCAAGCACAAAAAGACTTTGTTGGTGGATGCTAATCTTAGCACTCCTAATGTTAATACCCACCTCGGAGCTCCTATTCTAAGAAAGACCTTGATGAGTGTGTTAAAAGACGAGGCTTCTTTGAAACAAGCCATCTATACTCATGAATCAGGGCTTAGGATTGTGCCTACCATAAGCACAGTGCATGACTTGAAAAGGCTGAAATATGAAAAACTAAAAGAGGTTATTAGAGACTTAGAAGGAGAAGCAGATATTATTATTATGGACAGCGGAGCTGGTCTTACCAGAGAAGCTATTAGTGCAATAGAAGCCAGTAATGAAGTACTTATAATCACTAATCCTGAGCTAAACGCTGTGCTTGATGCTCAAAAAACCATACAGGTGGCTAATGAGATTGGCAAGACCGTGCTAGGAGTGGTGATTAACAAGGTAAAAGAGAGTAAGCACGAGTTAAAGATTGATGAGGTGGAAAAACTTCTGAGCATACCTGTTATTGGGGTTATACCTTATGATAAAAATGTGAGAAAAGCCTTGAAGCAAAAGCAGCCGGTTACTCATTCTCATCCAAGAACCAAGGCTAGCAAGAGCTATGAGGAAATAGCAGGCTTGCTCCTAGGCAAAAGGTATTTTAACAGTGTTAATAAGAAGAGCAGGATTATAGAAGATTATACCTTAAATCATTTAGGGTTGGGCTGATAATTCTTCAAATCATGTTCTACCATCATAGCAACTAGTTCTTCAAAAGAAACCTGTGGTTCCCAACCCAGCTCTTTATTTGCTTTGCTAGCATCCCCTTTTAGTAAATCAACCTCTGCAGGTCTAAAAAAAGTGGGGTGCTGAACAAGAAAAATCTTGTCTTTCTGATTTCTTAAATCCCTTACTCTTTCATCAGCTTTTTTTTCAGGGAGTTTATGCAAATCTTTAAGCTCATAATCCAAACCTGTATACTCAAAAGCTAAATCTACAAACTCTTTGACAGTGTGAGTCTCGCCGGTTGCAATCACATAATCATCTGGTTTATCTTGTTGAAGCATCAACCACATTGCTCTTACATAGTCACCAGCAAAACCCCAATCCCTTTTTGCATCTAGGTTTCCAAGCAATAAAATATTATCTTTGCCATTTTTGATACTCGCAACACCAGAAGATATTTTTCTTGTAACAAACTCAAAACCTCGTCTAGGAGATTCATGATTAAACAAGATGCCATTACACGCAAATATATTATAACTCTCTCTAAAATTGGTTGTAATAAAGAAGCCATCCACCTTTGAAACCCCATAAGGGCTTCTAGGATGAAACCTGGTTGTTTCTTTCTGAGGAACTTCATGTACCTTTCCAAACATTTCGGAAGAAGCTGCAAAATAAAACTTGCAGTCAGGAACTTTGTGACGAAGAGCAGATAAAACATGGCGCGTGCCTTTAATATTTATTTCAAGGGTTGAAAAGCCATCATCAAAGGATTCATGCACAAAACTCTGAGCAGCTAGATGATAGCATTCATCTGGCTTAACATTTTCAAATATTTCTATTAGACGGGAATAGCTTTCAAGAGTTCCAGAGTGCAAATATAAATCATCTTTGATATGATTAATCCTACTAAACTTATGAGAAGGGTCTTCCAGAGCCACTCTTCTTACTAGACCATGCACCTCATAACCCTTTTCCAGGAGGAGCTCAGCAAGATAAGAGCCATCCTGACCAGTAACGCCTGTGATTAAAGTCCTTTTTGCCATTTTAGAGTTGAGAACTGGAGAGGATATATAAAGGTTTCTTATCAATCGGGTGCGTTCAAAATGTAGATTAGTGCCCTTATTTGCGGAGGCACACACAAAACTAGGTTTTGTGGTGCCAAAAATCCTTTGGATTTTTGTGCATCATTTGCTGTACAATCTGTCAACCACCAGGGGGACGTGCCCCCTACGGGGAGGGTGGTTACTCAAAAAAAGAATAGAGCCGGAGCCTGGCACTAACCCGAACTAAGTGAGATTTTGAACGCACCCTTATCAACCAAACTTTTTATAAACAACAGCTTTTTCTCTTTTCTAATGAAAGCCCTTGCTATCACTGATAAAGGCCTTGAAAAGATTGCTTTAATGGAATTAGATGAACTTATAAAGGTTAAGGGTAAAGAGGTCAAAGCAGAGGAATATGTAATTATTTTTAATTGCAAATCCTTTCAGGATTTGTTCAAATATTGTTATTTTGCTCAGAGTATTGAAAGGGTTTTATTATTATTTGAGGATTTTGAGTTCAAGGATTATAATGATTTATTAGCAAAAACACAGGCTAGCTTAAAAAATATTGATTTAAAGGAGTGGTTTAATAAGGATAAGAGCTTTAAGGTTGAGTGTAAGAGGATTGGAGAGCACAGGTTTGGAAGTCAGACTTTGGAAAAAGAGTTAGGAGAAAAAATAATTTTGAGAGTAAAAAATGAGCTTGGCTTTATGCTTAAGGCAAGCATGGAATCACCAGATACGATTATATATGTCTTTGTTAATAATAACAAGGCTTATGTTGGGATTGACTTGGTAGGAAGGGATTTGAGTAAGAGACAATACAGGATTTTCAGTGCTCCTGGCATTATTAATGCTAATCTGGGCTATGCCCTTGTAAGACTAAGCAGTTACTCTCCTGAAAAAAGATTTGTGGATGTTATGTGCAAAGCAGGGGTTATATGTATAGAAGCAGCTCTTTATGTCTCTGGTTTAAGTGTTAATTATTATTCAAAGGATTTTGCTTTTAAAAAACTAAAGCCTTTTCTAAAAAAGGACTGGGATGCTTTTTTCAAGAAGCTTGACTCAAAGAGCAAGCTAAACAAATTATATATTCTTGGGCTTGACTCTATGCTTAGGAATGTTGAGGCTGCTAAGAAGAACTCAAAGTTGGCAGGAATTGATAAAATCATTAGTTTCTCGAAAATGGATGTTGAGTGGCTTGACACTAAACTAGATAAGGAAAGCATTGATATTATTGCTTCAAGGATTCCTTGTCCAAGCAAGCATACTGCAGAGTCAACTGTTAAAAAGCTGTACAAGGAATTGTTTTACCAAGCAGAGTTTGTGATGAAGAAAAAAGCAAGAATGGTTTTGCTCACAGAGAAGGCTAAGCTGCTCAAAGAGATGATTACAAAAGCTTTCAAGCTAATAAAGGAGGATGAGCTCTGGGCAGGCAAGCAAAGATATGAGGTTATGATTATTGAAAAGAAATAACCAAACCTTTATATACCCTTTTTGAGTAATGATTGGTGTTATAAGAACTGGAGGGGTGGTACTATGTGTGATATGTGTTCTTCTCCAGAAGCTGTTTACAGGATTGAGTTAGAGGGAAGCATGCTTAATGTGTGCGAGAAGTGCTCTTCATACGGTAGAGTCATTGCTAAGCTCAAGCAGGAAGAGCCTGAAAAGAAAAAGAAGAAAGAGAAAAAAGTGGTTGAAGAGGCTGAGGTTAAGCCTAAGAAGGACACTGAAACTTTGCAGATTATTGTGCCTAATTATTCAAGCCTTATCAAGACCAGAAGGGAGAAGCTGGGTTTAAAGCAAAAAGAGCTTGCTATGAAGATTGCTGAGAAGGAAAGCGTTATTCATAAGCTGGAGTCAGGGCATATGAAGCCAGGCCTTCCTTTGGCAAGAAAGCTAGAAAGGTTTTTGAAAATAAGATTAGTAGAGGAAGTGGAGCTGGATGACACAGGTATCAGTGCTAAAGGCATAAAAGGTTCTGACGAGCTAACCCTTGGAGACTTGATTGATATAAAATGAGAAAAAAGAAGCCAACTCTGGGTAGAGAAAGTATTGTGGTAATAGTAGTTATAGTATCAATTATCTTATATGGAGCTGGTCTGCTCAGCGGGTTGAGCTTTAGCAGGTATGTTGAGAAGAGGATTGAGGAAAAAACAGAGCAGGACATATCATTCATAGTGGATTATGTGAAGAACCTGGATTCTGATCTTCAGAGCATTCAGATACAAGAGAGATTCATTAGTAGCTTGGATGAGAATAATACGTGTAAATTTGCAGATGTATACTTTTCTCATCTTAAGCAGAACTTAAAGTATTTCTGGGACTTGCTTCCTGCAAGGCTTGAGCAGTATGAGCGAGGAAGAGCCTTGTCAGATGAATACCTGGATTTAAAGCAGCAGTATATCAGGCTCTCCTTAAGAGCATGGATTATCTCAAATAATAACTACCGAGAATGTAAAACAGATGTTGTGCCCATACTATATTTTTATTCAACAGAGTGTGAAGAGTGTGTAAAACAAGGAGAAGCCCTTGACCAGTTAAAAGACGCCTTACTAATCCTGAATAAGACTGTGATTGTGTTCACCCTTGATTTTAATTACCCTGAAGCATCCCTTGAGTTGGTAAAACAATACTTCCAGGTAAAAGAGGTGCCTGCTATTATTATTAATGACAGGGTTTTGCAAGGAAGATTATTCACAAGCAATGAGATTTTGTTTAACCTAAAAGAGAATGGATTAGAAAATAGTAAGTAGTGAAAAAATGAATAAGAAAGTTATTACTGGAGTCATAGTTTTATTAATCCTAGCTTCAATAATATATTATGGTATTGTGCTTGTACTGGAGTATAACAGTAACTTGGTTTTAAAGGAGAGTTATGAGAACAAGGATTTTAATAAGATGTATAATTTTTTTGTGCTTAACAACCCTTTAATTAGTGATAGGACATATCTTGGGGGGAAAAGCTCCCCCGTCACTCTAATGGTTGTAGTTGACTTTGAGTCAGATACGAGTAAGAAATTCTATTATGAAAAGATTCCTAGGATAAAAGAGCTGTATATTGATTCTGGCCAGGCAAAGCTGTATCATAAGTATTATATAACTCCCGAGGAGTTTGATACAAAAAAAGGCAGATTTATATATGCCTCAGCAGTTCAGTGCTATCTTGGGTTAGGAGGAGAAGAGATTGTAGAGTTCCATAAGACATTATTTGAGACTGCTGAGAAGGACATCCTTGCATTAACAAATAGTTTTGTAATATCAAGAGAAGACTTTGAGGAGTGCATGAATAAAAATATAAATAACAACCCTTATAAAGTCATATATGAAGACATGCTTGAGACAAAAATGTTTAAAATACAAGGACCTAGTATACATATAGGTATTGATGGAAGAGATAACACTGTTTTGTTCGGAAATCCAAGCATATCTCTGATTAATAGAAGCATAAGACAAAAACAGATTAGACTCGGAATTTAAAATTAGGTAAAAGAAGATGAATGCACAAGAATTATCCTTAGCCCTGTACAACCTGGCTCTCCTGCCTGTAGTCTTCTTCTCCATATTGTTCTTAATCTTAACTATTTTAAACATATTTGTGGATAGACCTAGAAAAGAAAAGAATCTTAGAGTAAAGAATCTAAAAAAGCATCCCTTTGTTACAGTCCAGATACCATGCTTTAATGACCCTGTTGCTGTTAAGTGCATTGAAAAATGTATGAAGTTTGATTATCCCAAAAACAAGTATGAAATAATGTTTGTTGATGATAGCACAGATAAAAAAACCCAGAAGCTATTAAAAAGGTTTGTAACAAAGAACCCTGGTTTTATAAAATACATTCACAGAAAGAACAGGCAAGGATACAAGCCGGGCGCACTCCAACACGCCATGCCTTATGTAAAAGGAGAAATAATAGTAATCTTTGATGCTGACTTCCTGCCTCACAAGGATTTCTTGAAAAGAATTGTCTTACCATTTGAAGATCCTAGAGTAGGTATTGTGCAATCAAGACAAGGCTTTTATAATAAGGATGTTAACTTAATATCAAGATTTGCAGCCTACCTATTAATGGTTCATCACAAAATGCTTATGCCTATTTATAATAAGGCTAACACTGTGTTCTTCTGTGGAACAGCAGGGGCTATTCGAAAGAAAGCAATAGAAGAGGTTGGGGGTTGGAATACTAACAGTGTCACAGAAGATACAGATCTCAGTATCAGGATTCTAAGCAAGGGTTACAGAAATGTTTATTTAAAGTTTGAGACTCCAAGCGAAGTCCCTTATACATTAGAGGACTTCTTGAAACAACAAATGAGATGGTGTTTTGGAAACCTAAGAGCATTTATTGATAATGGTAAGAAGATATTATATAAAAAAGGGCTGAAATTCAAGCAAAGGGTTTCCATAAGCTATATAACTCTGGGAAACCTGATTTCTCCTGCAATAATCCTGATGACTCTGGCAGGTTTAACTGGTTGGTTCCTTGGAGAACCAGAGCTTTTCAATTTTGCTGACTTCTTTGAGTTAGTTATAAAATTCTCATTTACAGCAGGATTCCTGATAATAACAGGAACCATGTTTTTGAAGCACAAAAACATAGACGAATTTCCAAAGCTCTTACTAGCTGCATTCTCAATAAGCCTGGTCCTAGCATTTGGCAACACCATTGCTGTATTCAGAGCAATATTTTTAAAAGATAAGTATCTCTTCGGAAGAAAGACTTCTTGGGTGTGCACTCCTAAACAAGGTAATGCTGGTATTATCAAATGATGGATATCAAAACAATTGCAACAACAATAGTCACAGCAATCTTCTTGTTAATTGTTTTGTCATACTACTATCTGCTTCTTTTCAAGAGAAAAAAAATACCTGCTTCTAGAAAAAAGTATTCAAGCATAACCATAATCATTCCTGCTCATAATGAAGAGAGATATATTGCTCAGACCCTTGAGTCTGTTCTGGCTGCTGATTTTAAAGGAAAAAAAGAGATAATAATGATTGATGATGGAAGCCAGGATAAGACATACCAGGTAGCAAAGCAGATAGCAGATAAGCATTCAGGCAAGATAAAGATTCTTAGAACCAAGCACAGAGGAAAATCAAAGTCCATAAACAAGGCCTTATCCATTGCAAAAGGAGAACTAATAGCTGTTGTTGACGGTGACAGTGTCATACATAAAAATGCTCTGATTGAAGCTATAAAACTTATTAAGCCCAAGCATGTAGGAGCAGTGTGCTCAATAGTAAAGGTAAAGAACAGGAACAAATTCATTGGTATATGGCTGCACATGGAACAACTATACAATTCTTTGCTTAGGGGCTTGTTTTCAAAGGTAAATGTGAATATTGTTGCTCCAGGCCCCCTAAGTGTGTACAAGAAAAAGGTTTTGCAAGAGCTTAAAGGCTTTGAGACCAAAGGCTTTTCAGAAGATGTTGATATAGCTGTCAGGCTTATAAAAGCAGGCTACAAGGTTGAGTGTGCTGAAAAGAGCGTGTCAGAAACCAACATGCCTATTGATATAAGAGGTTTTACAAGGCAAAGAACGCGTTTTTCAAGGGGATGGATTAATATCCTAAAAAGACATCTTAGATTGAATCATACCTTTATGCAAATATATACCTTGCCCTTAGCCTTTTTCTGGTATTTACAAGCAATCATTATGGGAAGCATAACCATCTATAATTTAGTAAGCGGATACATACAATACTTTGTATCCCAAGGAACCTGGTTAAGTCTAGGAGTGCTAAGATTCTTTTTTGAATGGCTCTCAATCATTGGAATAATTCGCTGGTTCATAAGCATTATATCAGGAGTTAACCCTTTAACCATAGGCGCAGTAATAGGCTTAAGCGCAAGCCTACTCGTCTACCCATTGTACCTAATGGCAATAATAAAGTATGACAGAAAACTCACCTTTGGACACATAATAGCCTTGCTCTTCATGTTCCCCTTCTGGCTGGTAATTATGATATTTTACATAATCAACATAAAAGAAGTGTTTGTTAAGCACCAGAGGAATATATGGGAGAAGTAGGTTCTAACTCAAACTCATATTAAGACTTTCAGAATAATTAGCTACTGTGGTATTAGCTTTCGCAGATACTTCATAATTTCCTGTGCTGCTAAAGTTATGCTCAAACAAGATAGAAACATTCTCTTCTTGCGTTAAAGTAATAGTGTTATCACTCCAGATAACTCCTGCAGTGTCATTAGTGTCGAAGCTCCAAGAGAAAGTTTTATTAGTAGACCAGAGATTATTTATTATGAACTCAAACACTGCAAGGGTGCTATTGCTAAAAAGCTTAGAAAACCCTGTTATAAGCAATTCTTTCACAGAAACACTTATACTCATTGAATCATTAGTCAAATTATCATTGACCGTTGCTTGAACTGTGAAATCATCATAAGAACTATAATCATACTCTACAATAACAGGAACATCTTCTTGTGCTGTTAAATCAATCTTGTAATTATTGGATATGTTACTCTCGCCTGTATCAAGAGTCCAATTAACTGAACTGTTAGAGTTAAGCAGATTAGAAATAATAAACTCAAACACCCTAATATCATCTTCACTATGGACAGCACTTAAATCAGTAACATTAACAGTCTTTAAATCAATACTGCCCGTCACAGCATCCGACCTTGCTTCTGTAAAAACTGTGAAATTATAATTTTTAGTTCCATAATTATTATAAGTATGCTCAATTAATAAAGAAATACTTTCACCATGAACTAAATTAAACAAGTGATTAGCATAAATCTTATTTTCACCAGTGTCAAAACTCCAATTAATATCAGTAAGATTGTCTGTTTCTAAATCAGTCTCAACAACAGCTTCAAAAATAACAGTCTTTGTATTTATATCAACATATAAATCTTCATTAAAAGAGGTTATAGTAACATTACAACCCTCATCAACAAATCCATCACAATCATTATCATGACCGTCATAACAAATCTCCATAGCATTAGGGTGAATACTAGCATTATTATCATCACAATCAAGACACTCAGCTGAAAAATTATCACCATCAGAATCAGTAGTGTTAACACCAGTAATATTAAAATAATAGAACTCACCAGAACCACCAATAGTCACATTACCCTCGCTAATACTCACATTATTATTAATAAATATCTGAGCAGAATCATTCTCACTAGCACCACCATCACCTCCCATAGGAACCTGTAACCTAAATTGATCAATTGGTAACATTCCCATGGTATAATTATTAACCTCTGAACCATTAATCTTAATATGAATAGTAGTATTGTCATGAGTTCTATTAAGCAACTGATCACAAGCAGCATAACCATATATTATGAATGCTTGTTCTCGTGATTTGGCACCTAATTTAAATGAGTCATCTCCTTCTCCAGGAGCGCCACTTTCCTCAATTGTAAAATTATCTTGGAAAAATAAGGAAGAGCAGGACCTATTATGAGAAAGGGTCCAATTGGCTGGTTTTGCTTGAATCCATGTTCCTATGCCTGGTTCAAGATTGAAATCTACATTTTCAAAAGTCTCGTTATTATAGTAAATAATCCAATTATCATTGCCAATCTCTGGGCTTCCTTGTTTAAATTTAAAAACAGAAGTGAAATTTAAACTGTCTAAAGCCTCTAAAACAAAGATTTTGAAAAAAGAATCAAAACCTATTAAAGTCCAATTATCATCTGAATAAGCTGAAGAAGGTTTAGTTAAAGGTGATGAAGAATCACTGTTCTTCATAATAGGATCTCCATTGATTTCTAAAGATACAGAATCATTAACTGAAATCCAATAGCCCAAACCAGGTTTTACCTCATCAAGATCATCTGGTGCTCCTCCAGGAACCCACACGCACCAGTCATCTAGACAGTTATCAGGGTCATAAGTCCACGCCGAATTGATAGTATAATTAATATTTTTAAATACAAATTCCGGAGTGATATTGTATGGTTTAATTGGTATAGATATCAAATTCCATCCTTTATATAATTTAATCTCAAAAGGTCTCTTATAAACAATAGAATATTTTTGAGGACAGTGAGCACAACTTGTACTATTAACTATAATCTGCCAATTACCATCATCATAGAGATTATCACTTCCAGGACTTCCTACATATACTTGTTCGACATTATTTATGTTATCACCATCCTTTGTAGCAGAAGCAGATGGATTAGAAGAGTTTAATGTCCATGACTTATAAACAGATCCATTGGGAGCTATAAGAAAAAGGTCTAAATCATTAATCAAAGTTTTATTGCTATTTAGAGTCCCTGGGTAATCATCCCATACAAGAGTAACTTTAATTGGTGCTAATGAATCATTAATTGTAAAATTAAAAATATCAACAGCAGTTACACTTGAAAGATTTTCTTCCCTAAAATATCTATAAATTATGTGATCTACAGATGATGTTGCATTTACCTTTCCCCATCCAGTAATGTAATCAGGTCCTGTATTATTTAAATCTTTAGCTGTATGAATTAATAATGCTTTTATTGTTGAAGGTAGAGGGGTAGAAACATCATAAGGCTGTAAACACCGAAATTGTTGATACATTAAGGCTGCTATACCTGAAACATGAGGCGCTGCAAAAGATGTACCACAAGCAATATTAGTGCTATATGAGTTATAAATATTTGTAGAAGTGACACCTTTATCTTCATCTCTTTGACAAGATGGAGCAACGAGATCTGGTTTGATTCTACCATCATCAGTAGGTCCCCAACTACTTAAATTTACTATAGAATCATCATTTGAATGTATACCTCCCACACTAATTACGTTTTTTGATGCCGCTCTAGGTATAGTTGTATTAAAGTCACCACAATCAACAAAATTACTTCTTCCATTTCCATTAGCCCAAACTAAAGTCATTTTATTTCCCAAACTACCAGTAGTTATATTATCTAATAACTCTGATACAATTGTATAATCTCCTAACCACTCACAATGATCTTTATAGTAGAGTGCAGGAGTTCCCCAAGAGTTAGAAGATAAAGAGACACTATAAGTATTAATAGAAATATTATATTCCTCTTCTATTTGACCAGTGGTATTATGAAAATGTACGGTATCATAATCATGCTCATATGCTACTATTACTGCTTTAGTAGCAATACCTCTCAAACTTTCATTTTTTGTTCCGTCTCCTCCCATTATGCCAGCAACAGAAGTGGCATGTGGTGATACTGAGCATCCTTCCTCTTCAGGATAGAGTATTCTATCCTTAAGATCATCATGCTCATAAGGAACATTAGTTTCATATTGCAGAATAAAAACGTTTGTTCCGTCTAAATTGTATGGATTAGTTTGTATTACATCAACTCCAATTTTCTCAGTTGATTGATCTAAAGTATCTTCAGAAGGAGGTAAAATTTCTTCAATCCATTGTATACTGTCTTTCTTAGCTAATAAATATATTTCTTCTTGTGGTAGAGCAACAGTCAATACATTCACAGTATTAATTTCATCATAGATTTTGTATCCTAATTTTTTAATGATATGTCTAGCATCTTCTAAAGAAACATCTTTGAAAAATTTAACTAAGACAATTACATCACCATCGTTATTAATTGACCAAGCACCCATTTTATCATTTTTTATCGAAGGAGATAATTTATCATCAGGTAATATATTATGTATGGATTTGATATTAAGTTGGTCAAATTTATTAACTATATCTCTATTAGAAATTGAAACAAACCAACCATTATGAGGTATATATGTTAATAATTCTATATTGTTCAAATTGAGTAATGTTATGTTTTTATTGATATCTTTAAAAGTAAGAATAAAATGTTTTTTATCCTGGAGATTATTAATTTCATTTAATGTCTGAATACTTGTATTTTTGTCTAATGAAATAGTTCTTGATTTAAGGTAAATGAATTCTCTCTCAAAATTTTGAGCTAAAGCCAAATTAACTACTAAAAAAACAAATAAAAGTACACATAGTTTTAATTTGATATTGTTTAGTTTCATATTATTTTAAATACGTTTGATTCATATATAATAGGATAATTTTCCCATATTTTAACTTTGTATAGACCTTTCCCTAAAATATGTTTTTTCTCACAATCATAAACGGGATTTGTGTATGCTTGTTGATCCCATTCAAATATGATTCCTTCAAAAGACTCAACTTTCTTTCTAAACTCACTACCACCCATACAGGCACCACATATCATCATATAATCTTTAAATTCCTTACCCTCATACTTAGAAATAATATATATTTCTCCTTCACATGCGATTAAAGTTGTTAAAGTAATTGATTTATTAAGACCATTGTACACAAAAATATAAACTATTTCACTCAGATTGTAAGAAGATTTATCCGTTTTAACGATAACTAATCCAGCCAGAGGATTAGATTTTGTTGATGGATCCCCCCCGTAGTTAATGGCTTTTACTTTATCTTCTCTAGCAAGATCAAACATAATCTTATTATTTACAGTATGTAAATAAATCTCGTTGTTTTTATCTGTATATTTATCAAAAAAAACCTCGCTATATTTAGTTATCATTGATATCGCTTCTTCTTTAGTAACGTCATCATAAAAAATAACCTTTAGATTAATGGAATTATCATCATTAAAAACGTAAGAAGGAATTTTTTCAAAAGCGAAGTATTCTATCATTTTATATTGTAAAGGGACTGACATTAATTTATTCACAGAAGAAAGTTTTGTAATATTATTAATCAATAAGACTGGAACCGTAGCTATTCTTGGATTAACACCTGGTGTATCATCATGATAAATAATATCCATTTTGTTCAATATCTTAAGCTCATCTCTTTCTAATCTTGAACTAAAATAAATCATAGCATGTACTGTCTCCAGCGAACCATTCTTAATTATTTCCACAAGTTTTGGATCAAGTTTTGGATTATTTTCAAGGGAATCATACGGATTAGAAATACAACTAACTAATAATAATGATAAGATTATAATAACAAAATTCACTGTTTTATATTTCATTTTTTCATCTCCTGTCAGGTAATAATTTAAGGAAATGTATTATTAATATATGCGCTTACATTCCACTTTATTTGATCATATGTCATATTATAATTCTGCCAAAAATAAAATACTGGTGTTATATTAAAGAAGGTTGGGAAACCACTACTACTGTTCTCATCATAGTTGAATGCCCAACGCTTATAAGTACCCCCGCTGCTATAAGCAATGTACTTATCAAAGGTTCCTTTATACTGGCTGCCATTAGCAAGCCTAATGTATGCCTGCTTATCAGTATAAGCAGTATAAGAACCTGCTACTTCAGAGGCATCAACACCAGCAATAATAGCAGCCCTACCACTAGACTCATTAGCAGGAGTAAATGGTTTAGTCTCCTCTTCTCCTAAATCACCAAAACCACTTGTTCCAATCATGTTTTGATAAGATTGATTAACTTCGGATAAGGATATATTAGCGTCTATTATTCTAGCTTCATCAACATCTCCATACCAATTCCTATCTGTTCCAGCGTCATACTTTCCTAATGAATAAGGATTAGCCACTGCCATAAGGTTAACAAATGTTCCAGTAACATTTAATTCTCCATCTATGTATATAAAACCATTAGTTCCATCAAAAGCAAAAACGACATAATACCAAGTATCCTCAGCTCCATCGAAATCAGCACAAAGATAATCATCATATTCAAACATACAAAAATCTCCTGCGCTATTCATCCAAAAAGCATTATAAGCAGTGTTTGCCTTCATATGGTCAAACATAGAGTTAGAAGGCATCCCTCCAGTAGCATCTCTCCTTACCCAAGCAGAAAAAGTATAATTTCCTGATTCAAAAACACTATCAAAAGTTCCATCACTCCAATAAACTTCATCTCCATCTCCACCCATATAATAACCATCGCCTATATAACTAGCCTGATTTGTTGCTCCACTTACAGTTCCATTATTTGTATTTGTACTATCAACAGCAGAATTATCAAAATGTCCGACATATTTATAATCACTATCCCAAACACTAGTAGGATTATAGCTAGTACCATTACCTTTCTCTACCTCCATAGGTAATTGAGCTGTATCATTAGCCACAACATAATTAGAATAACTATTATAATAAACACTGGTATTCTCTCCAGCACAATAAGTCCAAACAATCTGAGTATAACCACCAATCTTAAAACCATCACTACCATTAATCACAAGAGGAACACCATCAGTCATATTACTACAATTAATCTTCCTCCGATAATCAAAACTAGCATTCCACCAAGCATACTCATCATAAACAAAATCATTCAGAACAAGGATATTATCAATAACCTCGCCTTCCTCTAGTCTTCCACTAATCTTAATATAAAAAATTTCATCAACATCAGCATTATTATAAGCTTCTATAACAGTATTCAAAGAAAATACAGGAGCATAATAACTCCTTGTCCTTTGAACTTCCTTTTCACCTACAAAACACTGAGTTTCATATTCTACCACTTAATAATAACAGTCTTATTCAAAGTACAAGGCTCATACTCATCAACAAACACAGAATATTCCTCAGTTTTCAAATAAGAAACATCATAATAAGGAAGAACAAACTCACCAGCCGTATTCTTAAAATCAATTCCTAGCTTAGTAAGCTGAGTATCATCAGCTTTAGTAATCTTATAAATAGTATAACAGTCAAAACAATAATCAGTATTCTCTACTAACTCAACAAAGTCATGTTTTGAAGCACCAAGAACACTACTGAATATCAGCATACACACTAGCACATATAAGATTATCTTATTCATTTTAAAACACCTCCTAAATAGAGCTTACGCTTATAA
>LSSJ01000025.1 GCA_001595785.1 Euryarchaeota archaeon SM23-78 | reverse complement strand
ACTGCCATGCTTATTCCTAAGACACTATTGCCATAGGCAGTATCATCTGCTGGACAATCATTTGAAATCATAAAGACAATATCGGTCTGGAAACCTGTCGTTACAGTAGCGCCAGGACTCCCCACCTTGTCTACCTTTTGTATATCAATATTATCAAAACCAGCAAAGAAAATAACCGTCATCAAAAAGCCAGCAGAAAACTGTTCGTTGATCGTTAATTCAACACCTCCGCTATTCCATTGGCTAAATGTAAATTCACCATCCACAGCACCTGCATCTGTCACCAATCCGATGCAAGCGTTGTGTACAGTCCTACGATTTGCATCAGCCCATACATCTCCATCCATTTCGTTCCTGGCACAATAATATTCATCTGTACCATCAGTAAATCCAATTGCCAACTCTGCATCTGTCGCTAAAGAATTATCGGCAGTTGCTTTACTGATAATAAACATTGCCAGTTGGGGAGTTGTGCTCCAACCAGATACGTTGAAATCTTGTGTACCAGATGCAGACGTTGATACCGCCTGACGCATTGCTCTTACTTCGACAGTCATTTATAAATCCAAATCAGATTGAACTTTTGCCTTGTCAATTGTTTTTGTTGCTTGGTCAATTACATATTCAGGATCACGCGTATTCAACAAAACACAGACACCTTCAACCTGCAATACATATTTCAATTTTGCGTCATTTGTTGTCAAACCATCATAATGGGTCAATACAGCTTGTGCCTGTGTAATCTCATCACCTTGTAGATCAAGATATGTATTCAATTCAGATGCAGACCGCTTACCAGAAGCATATAACTTGAAATAGGCATCAAAACGATGACCAGGAATTTTAGGACGACCATCAATATCATGAAAAGCCAAACGCTCAATTAAGTCTGCCATTTTATGCTCCTTACCCCCTCCTTCAATAAATAGTTTAGGAACTACATTCCACTATAAAGCTTTCCGTCATTAGGTAAAACTATCTTGTTTTTCTCCTCCTCTTTTGCTTCAACTCTCCTTTTCTCTAAAAGAATAGAATCCTTAGCCATAAGTTCTAAATAAGACGCTGCTGCTAGAAGTTGCATAGAATTTACATTATATGCTTCCATAGCAAAATTAGCTGATCCAGGCGCTAAAAATTTCAGTAACAATACACTTTCTTGTTGTTCTTGCTCTTCCATCTACCAAACCTCCCAACCTGTCCAAAATAGTTTATCTGCCCATTTGCTTATAAAGTCAATCTGATTTCTCTGTACAGGGAAGCCAACTCTATAATATAAAACTGAGGCGTTTGTATGATGGTCTCCAACTGCCTCTTGAGAAACTATAATATTATAACCTAAGTCCTTTACCTTCATGCACAGATCAATTGTGCTGTATCTTGCCTGGAGGTCTACCTTCTTGTGGAACTCCCTCTGGAAATTCTGGAAACAACAATTTCATTCCACATATACCAGTAGAAGGCTCATCCATTTCTCTAACAAGGTGATCTATTGCATTTTCGTGGAGAATTACATCTGTATTTAGAAAGAACAGAAGAGGAGATCGACTTCTATCAGCGCCAATATTACAGGTAGCAGCAAAGCCTTTGTTCTCTTTGTTTCTTATAAAAGTCACATGCTGTTCTCTATTAATAGACAAATAGAACTCATCTTTATTTTCTTCAGGACTATTATCATCTACCAATACAATATGGTAATCTGGTATGTCTGGTATGCTATTCAAGCACTTTTCTAGCAAATCAAATCTTCCATAAACAGGAATTATTATCGACACAAGACTTCTTGTTGTTTTTTGTCTTTTTCTACTCATATTTAGCCCAAGTTGGTAGTTTAACTATCTCTCCTCCATATTCTTTAGGATGCCTAATATCTGGATGCTGACCAGAAAGCTTATAAAAATTCATTTTTCTTCTTATTTCATCTTCATTAGGAGCAAAAAAATGAAGAAGAGCTAATGGAGGTTCTAATTCAAGCCTTGGTTCTTCATAAGAGAACTCTATTCGATGAACCCAAGGGTCTTTTTCACTTGCATAGATTCCAAGATCAGACCTCCATGCCCAAATTGACTTTCCTGGATCGTTCATCCTCGGAAAATACTGGTTCTCACCATAAACATAAAGTCTATAAGCAAAAACAAGTTTCTCTTTTATAGTCTCAAAAAGGAGTCTAGCATTATTCTGTAAAGAGGTTGTTGGAACACAATCACAATCATCAAATATTATCCAATCTGCTCCCTCTCGTTTAGCCCAAGTAAAAAGAAAATTCATGTGTCTACCATGTGGATTTCTCCACAAGTTATTTTCACCATAAATTTTCACTTTGAAATTTTCTGTTTTTACATTTGGAAATTGATTTGCTAATAACAGTGTGTTATCTTCACTACCTCCATCTGCAATTAGTATTTTATCAACCCACCAATATGCCTTGCAGAATCTTTCTATATTCTTTGATTCGTTCCGTACTCTTGTGGTTGTTATGATCTTCATATAACCTCAACAATTTATATTTTATCATTCTTCCCATTCCTGTAAAACATCATCTATTTGCTTTATAGTATTTTCCCACTGTCTACTCTGTATATATTTTAAAGCTGCTTCCTTATCATGTCTGTATTTTCCATCCATCAGACCACACAGAACAGAGGAAATACTATAAGGATCAATAAAATATCTGTTTCCATTACCAAATGGGTCTATTATTTTATAAGCATAGTCTATTGGAAAGCCTCTATTTTCTTCAAGGTGATCCAAAATAGCTGTGCATCCCGTAGCCAATACAGGAAGACCAACAGACATTGCTTCCAATATAGGCATAGATAGTCCTTCAGCTTTTGAAGTCAATAAAAAGGCATCAGAAGCAGCATATAAAGACCACAAGCGAAAATAGTCCAGACCCCTACCAAACTTCATAAACCTATCTTGCACACCAAAGCGAAGAGCTAACTCATCTAAATCATATCCCAAAGGCATGTCTGGTCTGGTAACCATCAAATATTTAAAATTATGATGAGTCTGATCCACAATTTCTAGTGCCTCAAAAGCAGCAGAAAGATGTTTCCTCTCCTGATTATCAGCAATAGTAAGGATTACAAAGTCGTCCTCAAGATCAAGAGCAGTCCTAAACCTACTACGCTCCTTCTCTGTTGGGGGTCTCCATGCCCCTGTATCAACTCCTATAACTAAATGCTCTGCTGTTGTTATTCCCGCTTTTCTAGCTTCATTTGCTCCAAATTCAGAAATAATAAAAGCTTTGTTCATCTGTGAAAGAATTGCTGCCCAACTCATAATTAATGGGTCTGCCTCTATGGGAAAGATGCCCATATAGCGAAAATCTCTAGTTGGAATTCTCCCTGCTATTTCCCTTATAATTTCTCTCTGCAATGGAATATCCAAAGCAACTAAGAGAACATCAAATTTCCATACTTGGTTCAGATTTCCTATAACTGCTAGTGAATCTTGTATAGATGGACAAGGAATAATTGAAAAATCATGAGTATGCTCATCCCCACCATAACGTATACCAGCAACTTTTATCTCATGACCCTTTTCTGCTAATCCCTGGCATATGGGAATAATAATGTTTAGATAACCAGAGCCTTGAAAATCTAAGTCACTAAGAGCTACTATTCTCATTGAACACCTTATCCCATTCTTGTACAATTCTTAAAGGATTAAATCTCTCTATTGCCTTCTTTGTCAAAACATTTCTATCAGTTATAAAAGCTGCATCATTTACCACATCTTTGACTACACTAACAAAGAATTTATCCTGTCTAGGATCATTAGCGTTTATATCTACATACACACCCATGTTTGTAGTTTTCAAAGCCCCTTGAGCAGTAGTAATAGGAAATACACCTGCAACCTGACTCTCAGCCACAGAGATACAAAATAACTCATCATAGTTACAAGGATATATATGTATTTCAGCTTCAAGTTGTTCTTTAACCAATCTTTCTCTAGATACACCACCAAGAAATTTTATATTATCTCTTGTAAGCCAATCAGCTATATCTTTATCATTTCCAGGAGAAGTAGTACCCCATAGACGATAATCTGATGTAATCACTAAAGAAGCATATGGAATTACTTCTAATATCATTGGCCAAATTCTCCAAAGATTTTGTAATCCTCTGTTAGGAACTGAAGTATAAATAAATCTATACTCAACTTTTTCTATTTCTTCTTTATATTCTTGTAACCTCACAGGAAGGTCTATAGCCACAGTGTTCTTTATGCCATAAACATCTTCAAAATAGGTCTGATGGAAAGGAGATATACAAACAACCTTTTCAACAAGTTTAGAGAAAGCTGCATAATCCCCTCTTGTAAATTGATCTGTACTCCACCAGACTTTTAAGCCATTAGAGTTTATAGCTCTTGGATTAGGAGACCTAAAAATTATAAGTACATCTCTATCATCCTTAGGCTCAAATTCACCTATGTTGAATTGTTCAAACTCAGAACCTGTTCTGGGATCAGGGTTGTTATATAACCTGACTCTATTTCCTAACCCATGCCAAGTTTCACACATCGTAAGAAGAGCTAATTCAGCACCCCCTACACCTATGCGAAATCCGTCTCCATAAACGCTAGAAGACCCAACGCCCAAAGGCGATCCATCATTACACAAAATATCAATATTCATATCCTAAAAACTCCATTGTCTCACCTAAAATATCATCAAACGCTCTAATATGATGCTCCTTAAAATGACCTTTCCAATCCCCAATAACACCCTTCCTAAAACCAGGGCATGTATCAGGGTTTATCCTTGCTGCCATCTGACTAGCAGTTCCATAAGGCTCTTCTCCTAACCACCAATTTATCTCTTGAAAAGTTCTAACAAAATTAGAAATAAAATCTTCATACTTTAAAGCAAATATGCCTGGAGTAAATAACCAAGGAATGTATCTTCTGATAAAAGCGCCCCAATCTGGAATCATTTCCATAAAAGGGTCTTCAGAATCTAATATTGGAGATACTTCCCACCATAAGCCAGGAATACTTTGCCCTCTATGACCTAAAGCTTTGATCCAGTGATAATAAGAAACCATCAAATCTCTAGGGTCTCTATAAAGAAAGATTGTCTTCAGATTTCTCTTAGAAATAGCCTTCTCATAAGAAGGATGGTATCCAATATGAGTTCTTCCAAAACCAGTAAAGTTTTCTATTTGATTTAGAGTAGTCTCATGTGGTGCTTCAGAATAAATCAAACTTCCATAAGGGATATTCTCATGAGGCATTCCTACCACTTGAGTAAACATATGCATTCCTGCTTTTGGAATAGAAACTAAAAGAATATTCATTCATCATCTCCGTTGAGAAGTTTTACAATTCTTATGGCTTTTTCTTCTTCACCCCTTTCCAACTTTTCTCCAAAAGGCATTACTCTAAAGCTTTTTCTCCTCTGCCTTACATAAATTTGAATTCCATTCAATTCCTTCAAGTAAAAATACTCTGTTTGAATATCATCCCAATCCATTTCTTATCATCTCCAAAAGAATCATTGCATCTGAAAGATCATCCCAATCTTTAGCATCTTTTTCAAAGCGCATACCACTAGCAACTTTCATTTTATACAAATTTGCATTAAAAGAGTACCTGTGCCTGTATACTTGAACTGCTTTTATAGCCATTCTCAATAGCTTTTTCTGCCTTTGCTTACTAAAGGTCTTATTTACTTCCGTCAGCATGTTTTCCAAAGGTTGTATGGTGGTGGCAGACAAACATTTCTCCTTTAGGTGATCCTAAATGTGCATAGTCCTTGCTGCCTACAGTAATAGCAAAACTACCACAAGAGCAGCAGAATGAAGGGCCAAGGACATCAGATGGAACTCTATAGATAAAGTGGTTATCATAAGGTGCAGTAGGTATCATAAAAGGTATTTCTTGCTTCTCCTCTAAACTATATCTCCATACTACAAAGCTCTTTTCTCTATGAACCTTTCTACCATCAGGCAACGTTCCTTCTGTAGGTTCACCATAATGCTTAATAATATTAAATACCTGATATTTTTTATCCATAAAGCCTCTTTGTCTGCGTGTTTATAAGTTCACAGGTCTTCAATATCTTTTCAACCCTAGCATCCCAGGTATGAGGCTCAACCTGTTTCAAGGCATGATGAGCCATTTCTAAAGCTTCATCCTCATTAGCAAGTAACCACTCTATCTTTTCTACTGCCTCATCCTCTGTCTTGTAATGAAGGTAATGAGTAGGGTGAAAAAATAGGTTAGTAGATAAATCGTCAACATAGTTAGTGACAAGAGGAATACCCATCGCAAAGCTTTCCCATACTCTAGCAGGAAGATCGCGCTTTGATGACCAACTAAATGATACCCTCGATTTGTTATATTCCTCTCTATATTCATCATAAATTGTTCCTATCCCATCTCTCACAACATATTTACTCTTCAAACGATTCAAAACCCTAATACGTTTTGGATACTGCAAACCTATCAGACAAACATCATATTCTTTTTCTAAATCCATAGGATAATGCAGTTCTGGATCATATGCATATGGAAGATAATATT
The DNA here is from genome assembly GCA_001595785.1 of Euryarchaeota archaeon SM23-78. GTDB lineage: Archaea > Nanobdellota > Nanobdellia > Woesearchaeales > SM23-78 > SM23-78. Next base: position 2,702 of record LSSJ01000025.1, on the reverse strand, counting down.
CATCATCTTCTATATAGGGGGTCTGCATACAGAACCTATAATCATAGCGATCCATAACCTTTCTATAGTCTCTTTTCAAAACATGTGGGTCTGTCTGTATCTGAGCAACAATTGTGCCTGGAGGTCTATTAGAAAAGCGCCAACCAGCATCACATTCAATCCAAAGGTCTATTTTCTTTGGAATACTGTCATGTATTATCATAGTGTCTACAGACATTTTTGCTGTGTCTTTTGGGAGAGGAAGATTTGGACGTTTTACATATTTATGAGGAAGGTTCATCCCATTTGCCCAAGGTATCCAAGTATCGAAAAACGGGCCAGTGACAAAGAGATCAATATCTTTCCTGCGCTCAAATGCCCTCCAAAAATAATGCATCATTGTTACTGGATATATTAATCCAGACAAAACTACTGATAATTTCTTCATTTCAAATTTTGCTCCTTGAAGAATTTATGGAAAATATCTATCATATAATCTAACATCTCTATAGTAAGAGATTGTTGACAACCGATCCAAAAACCCCCTTCCATAATCCAATCTGTACCCTTTAAAGTATCTGCTATGAGACGTGGCTGTTCAGAAAATGCAGGTTGCTTAATAATATTTCCACCAAAAAAGCGCCTCGTTCTTATCTTATTCTTTTCTAAGAATGCAATAAGCTCTGAAGAAGAAAAATTTCTATTTGCATTAACAAGTATTGGAAATCCAAATGGGCTAGGAATAGACCAATCTGGAAGCATGACAAATTGTAGATAATGCTTTAGATCAGAGAGACCATGCTTTATATAATCAAAGTTTGCTTTTCTAAGAACAAAAAATGCTTGTGATGCCATAATTTGAGAAACACCTAAGGCTGCCTGTAGTTCAGTCATCTTCAAATTATAACCAATTCTGGTAAACGTATATTTATGATCCCAACCTTTAGGAAGGTCTATTGCTGAAGGGTGCTCAAACCTCATACCACAAGTGTCTGTTTGCCCTGGTAAGCAATAACAATCTCTTCCCCAATTTGCTAAACTTCTAACAATTTCAGCTTTTAGAGGATGATTAGTTAATACTGCCCCTCCCTCTCCAGTAGTAATATGATGAGCAGGGAAAAAGCTCAAAGTTGCGTAATCAGCATAATACCCAACGTGCCTAATAAGACCGTTATTTTTAGTATATGCTCCTAAAGCATCACAACAGTCTGTTATAAAAAGAACCTCATCTCCTATAATTTCTCGGACTTTACTCTCTTCAAAAGGAAATCCTAAAGTGTGAGGCAATATAACTCCAGCAATCTTTCCCTTGAACTCGTCATAAAGTTCTCCCAATTGATATAAATTTGGAGTTAATGTATAAGGGTCTATATCTATAAATAAAGGAGCATGCCAATATAAAGATGTATATAACATAGAAATAGTTGTAGGAAAATTCAAAGCTGTAGTAATAACGTAGGGCATTGAATTCTGCTCTTCCATAGCTCTAATAGCCAATAAAGATGCAGACGATCCAGAATTTGTAAGCTGAACATAATGCATACCCAATTTCTTAGCCAATAAACGCTTGAATTCCTTTGTTTGTTTGCCTTCTGTAAACCATCCATCTAGGGCTGCACTCACAACCATAGAAATATCATCACTACCTATTGTTGGGCTAGTAGCAGGAATATAAGACTTACCAGGGATAAATCTCTTTGGCTCTTTGTTATCTATATAATCTCTTACTTCAGCTAGAATTTCTGATTTGTTCACTTATCTCCTCTATTCGGCTTTCCCATTTTGCAATGAATTTTTTCTGGTTCTCTTTTGTATGAGCCTCTCTTTTAGGACTATAAGGAATTGTCTGTGCCCCTATATGCCTCAAACCATGATTATTAGAACAGGTAAGTTGCTTCAATTTCATACCCCTAGAAAGTGCTGTTAGAGATAAATCTATATCTTCATAATCAGCTATTCCATAAGTTAGCCAATCAAAGCCCTTTAGCCTTTTCCAGGCATCTCTATGACAAGAAACAAACCATCCATTTACATAGGGTATGATAATACCATTTATTGTGTTCCACCCAGTGTCATGATATAGAACCTGAGCACCTATAAGTAGATTTTTATCTTGTTCTAGTAAAGCCTCAATTTCTGCCGTAAAATCTACATTAACTTCTACATCATTAGACAAAAAGACCAGAATATCTCCAGTGGAATTTTCTGCTCCTTTGTTCATAGCAAAACCAAAACCTTGATTTTCTTTTATCCTTCCATAACGCAACTTAAATGGAGTTACAAAACTTCTCCAGAAATCTCTATTATGTTTTGCACTTGAAGATTCTATATTGTTAGAACCATCATTTACCACCATAACTTCATACTTGCTTGGTCTATGGGGCAAAATTCTATTAAGTTCCATTAATCTATCATTTACGAGTTTATATTTATTGTAGAATGGAATAATAATGCTAAATTTCACTCGTCAACTCCTTGAGACCTTCTTCTATGGTGTATATAGGAATTCCTAAAGAAATAGCTAAATTTGTATCTAATCCACCTTTCGTAGGTCTTTTAGCCTCCCATATAGGTATTTCGGAGTTAGAACAAGCAACCAAGCGATTACTATCAAGCCCAAAATGGGTCGCGATGGACTTTGCGAACTCATATCGAGAAATGACTTCTCTGCTCCCCACGTTGACGATTGTAGGGCAGTCTTCCCGCATATGAGCGATATGAAT
>LSSJ01000024.1 GCA_001595785.1 Euryarchaeota archaeon SM23-78 | reverse complement strand
ATAAGAGAGACTTTTCATTGCTGTTGTGCAAAAAAACCAGTATGTATTCCTGTGTGTAAGGCTGCTGATCCAAGAAGCGAGGGCTGGTATGATTCTTGCACAGGAGAGCTTATAAGGCAGGAGAAGTGTACTTGTAGGGCTGTGTGCAAGTCTATAGGAACTAGGAGCGAGGGTTATTATAGCTCATGCACAGGTTCCCTAATAAAATATGATAGGTGTGGAGCAGAACAACCAATAACTGTTACTATAAGAAGAAAACCTATTGAGATAGAGCAGATACCAGAGCAAGGAATTGTTATAATAAAGTCAGAGGATATTGCAATAACCAGGGAAAAACTAATGGTTGAAGAGGAAAGCCTTGGACTCTCAACCACTGGAGGAATAAAACCTATTAATTACTTGCCAGAAGAGGTTAAGCAAACAGCTGTTAGCCTTGGAAAACTATATGAGGTTACAGAGATTGAATTGATTAGCCAAGAGGAAAAACCAGTGTATGAGGTTGATGGAAAGACCAGACAGATGCTGTTATGGATTATCCCGATATACACCGAGACAACTGTTTTGGTAGATGCAGAGACTAACCAAGTGATAAAATAAGATTATTAAATTTTTTCTTTTTCCTTCTTACTTTTTCTTCTTTCTTTTTTCTAATTTTCTTATTTATTTTTAACTATTAAAAAAACACAAGTTTTAAATATCATAAAATAACAACTTAATATAAGATTATTAAATATAATTAAATATATCTTAATTAAGTAAAAAAAGACAAGGGTGAGGGTTGAATGAAAAAACTACTTTATCTATTAATATCATTATTTATATTGTTGGCTTGCAATGTCAGTGCTTTTGATTTCTATGGGTATACAAAGGATGTTAATGGAGCTCCGCTTAATAATACCAATATTAGTGTGGAGATTTATTTTCAGGGAGGAGGAGGCCCTCCAACATTAATAACCACTTATAATGGTACTAGTGATGCTAGTGGCTGGTTTAATGTTTCAAATATAATTGAAAACATTTCTTATTCTTATAAGCCTGTTGTAAGGCATTATAATTCAACAACTGGTGATGCTGATTATGTGAGCCAGTCTTTGCCAGACCTGCCCTTGTTTGATATATTGAACATAAGCCCTATTGACTTTTACCTAAAAGAAGGAGCAACTATTAACATAACTGCAAAGGGAGTGGAACAATCTTTAGAGTTTGTTAATGAAACAGCCCACTACTCTGTAGCTGATTATCAACTTGGTCTTGAATGGGATGGTAGCTTCTGGGCTTATCTTAATTCCTCTGGTAACCTTATAATGCTTGATTCAAGTTTTACAAAGAACAAGTCCTACTCTGTTGGCATGTCAAATATTAATGCGTTTGACTATGCAAATTCTGCTTGGTATTTTGTTAACGCGACTCATGCTGTAAAATTCATTGATAATGGCAGTGCTCTGAACTTGACTGACATTTATAATTTATCATGTAATTCTTCATATAATTATACTTATATTTCAGCTATTGAATATATTGTAAGTGATGAGTTATTTATAGTTATGGGGATTAGAAGTGATGGAAATACTACAATAAGTAATTTCAATGGTTCTACATTTGAATTTGTGAGTGAAGAGGTAATTTATGAACCGCCATGTCTTTTACAATGGTATGGTGATACCTTCTGGATTGTTGTTAATTTTTCTGGCCAGTACCAAATACTTAGAAACCCAGAGCAGGGTTATGAATTCTGGAACATCTCTTCTCCTAGTATTGAGGGTTTTGAGAATAATGGGAGCGCATGGTTCTATGGCTCTGCAGCTAGTGGTAATATCACACAATTTGAGTTGTTGTATGATGATGGCTCCAAGTCTTTTAGGTACATGGTAAAGGATGTTGCTCTTGGCTATCCTATTGCTGAGAACTTTGATAGTGAGGTATCACAAGCAACTATTTATGTGCCTGCTGACAGAGACTACTCAATCATGCTCTACCCTGATATGAGCTTTCCTGTGAGCTATGACCTTAACAATCTTAGTGATTATCCTGCAAACCACGCTGATATAGTGTTCAACACATCAGAGCAATGGAGGTGGGTTTCAGGAAACATGTATCTGAGCAATGGAACAACCAACTTTGATAGTATCGCAATCATTAACTTTGTTTATGAGATGGGAATGATATCACAAAACCATCCTATGCCTTATAACATTAGTGCATGGAATGGTCAGAGTGATTTTTATAATGCCACAGATGGTTATTACGAGATAACCCTTCCGGGCTCTGCAATGACAGCAAAAATCTTGATGTTTGCACTAGCAAAAAAGGGTTCTAGTTATTATGGTGCTTTCAGGAATATAAGTTTGAATTACTCAAATGCTTCTGTGACTAGCTGGGATTTTAATCTAACAGAATTATTAGGAACTGAGACAAACATTACTATTGAGAAAGCTGTGCAAGGCCCAATGGAAAACATTACAATTTTTCTTAAAAAAGCTACATTCCAGTTGCAGAACTCTTCTGGAAATCCTCTAAATACTTTTGCATTCACAGAGACAGAGGTTGACTACACCACTCTGCCTGATGGCTTGTCATTCAAATGGATGCAGGATGTTAGAGTGGAGCAAGGTGGCGTGCTCCAGCTTATCTTGCTGAGTGGTTTTGGAGTTAGGAGAATGAACATTTATTCCCAGCAGTTCACACCCAAAAAGACATCATTCACAGCTGGTCAGCTGGCTGGTGCAGTTGGTGATATTGGTATTAATCTTACTCCTAATAATGAGATGGGAAAAGGGGTTGATAATGAATCATTTAGTGACTTATTCATTGATATGATAAAATCAAATCCACAATGTGATGTGCCTAATTATAATAGGAGTGCTTGCTCATTATTCCCTAATGCTAGTGAGATGAATAAGTCAGGCCCTGGTTTTAATCCTTTTAAGATTGTGCTTGGCGGAGGAAAGATTAGCTTTGTGATGAGAAAAGACAGTAATAACATAACTGTGCATTACAAGAATGTTGATATGCTTGCTTCAGGACCACCAGATGCCTTGTTTGATGATAGTGCTAATGAGACAGAAATAGGAAGTAACTTAGAGATGGCTTGGCGCTTTGGAAGCCAAGGACCAGAGATATATGATGAGGTATTGGTTGGTATTCCTTTAAGTAGTGATGCTGACTTGGCAGGTCCAGTGAGTATCTTAATCGAGCATTTGTATGATGAAAATTGGAATGCTATTTGGAATGTTTCTGTTAATGGAACACCAAATTCTCCATTAGACTTACCAACAGATTTTAGTGACTTTAATCTGAAGTGGTTTAATCAGAGCACTAATGGTATGCCTTGCAGTAAAACAAACATAACAGCTAATTGCTATGTTAATCCTGGTAGAAGAATGGCTTGGCTAAGAATACCTCATTTCTCAGGCATAGGACCGACTGTGCAGAGTGTGAGCAAGGGTAATGTGTCAATGGATGCTGATGATGATGACTATGTGTGCAGTGATGGTTGTTTAATCTACTTTAATATTACCAACCTGAACTATACTCTTAGCAGTGTGTTGAGGAACATAACTATTAATTATACAGATGTTAATGCAACCGGCTCTATCTCTAAAATAGATATACATTGGTATAATGGCAGTGCGTTTGAACCGATCGGTACTGACTCAAGTAATCAGACCAACTACAACTTAACTTTTTATAATGGAAGCGCAAGCACCCTGCACAGATATATGCTGAATGTTAGTAAGAGTAGTGATACAGAAACCCTTTTAAACATAACTTATAATATCTCTGACCTTAACTTTGCATTAACAATATCTGTTGCTTTGCTTGACTTAGACGTGAATCTTGTGTCTCCAGGAAATAATTCTTGGACTAATGACCAGACTCCTGAGTTCATCTATAACTACACTTATCCAGAGAATGGCGCTGTAAGTTGTGAGTTGTTTGTTGGTAGCACTGGTTATGGGGTTAATACCTCTGTGCTTAATAACACACCCATAACTCGAGTTGCAAATGCTAGTATCTCAGAAGGAAGTCCTGCTTGGAATGTTAGGTGTACCAAAGATAGCAATGGTGTTACCAGCGCATCAAGAACAATCAACATTGATGCCACTGCTCCAATTGTTACCATGCATACCACTGACACAAACACCACCAACACGACTCCAACCTTTAATTTTAGCTATACAGATGCTGTGAGTTCTGCTGCTAGTTGCGAGTTATTCATAAGTGGCACAGGGTACAGTATAAATTCTAGTGTGCTTAACAACACACCCACTAATATCACTACGAATTCAAGCTTGTCTGAAGGGCTTTACAGTGTGAATGTGACATGCACAGACCTTGTAAACAACAGTGATGCAAGCACACCAATTACTTTAGGAGTGGATGCCACAGGTCCGAGTGTGACTATTAATAGTCCAGGTGATGGAGTTCCTGTTTATGACAACACCACTGATATTAACTTTACGTTTACAGATGGTCTAAGCTCAAAAGCCAGTTGTACTGTATGGATTAATGACACTACTATGTATGGCACTAATACTAGTGTGCTGAATTATACACAAACAATAATAACTATTAATGCAACCGAGGGCTTGTCAGAAACCAATCATACCTTAAGGGTTAATTGCACTGATGGTCTAAGCAATGTTGGTACTAGTGGAGCTCAAAGCCTTATCATTGACAAGACAGCTCCAATAATAACAGCAATATCCACTTCTGGAACATCTTCATCTACAAGTTCAGGAACAGCAACCATAACAGCAACTACTAATGAGAATGCTGTTTGCTGGTACAAGACAACAGCTTTTAGTGCTAATTATACCTCAGGAGCAACTGCGATGAGTGGCTCATCAACCTCTCATACTTTTACTAAGGATTATACAGCAACAGGCACTATTGGTCCTTATTATATATCATGCAGAGATACTGCTGGTAACAACATGACCAGCTCTAATTCAACAGGAAGCATATCTGTAACTGTCACCACTGGTGGAGGTGGTGGTGGAGGAGGCGGAGGAGGTTACACCTCTAACCCAAGCACCTCTAAGAGCTGGGATAAGATGGGTCCTGGAGCAGAGCATCACATGTCTATTACCACAGATGACTTTGGTGTAAAGACCATATCAATAGAGGTTATTAATCCTGCCAACAATGTGAAGATAACCATTGAGAAACTGCCAGGTCAGCCTGCTACTGTAACCAAGGAGATTTCAGGGAATGTGTACAGATACTTGGATATAAAGAAGACTAATCTTGAAGTTGACAATATTAAAGGAGTTATTAAGATACAGTTCCAGATTTCAAATAGCTGGCTAAGAAAGAATGGTGTGGATGCAGCAGACATTGTGCTTATGAGATACACGCAGGAAGAGTGGGAAGAACTAAAAACCACTTTGCTCAGTGATAATGGCTTGATTACTAGTTATGAAGCAGAGACTCCTGACTTTAGCTACTTTGCAATTGCTGAGAAAGGCGCACCTCTAACCCCTGTTCCAAAAAAAGAAGAGACTGAAGAAGAGGAAGTGACTCAAGAAGAAGAGGTGACCACGCCTGAAACACCAGTAGAAGAAGGGGTTGTGACAGGGGAAGAAGAGTTGGTTGCTCCAGAAGAAGAGATTGGAGAACAAAAGCCAAGAACCCTTGGCATAATCTTGTTTATAATAGCAGGTGTGTTGTTAGCTATGCTCATAGCTTTAATAATACTAAAGAAGAAAAGACCAAAGGCTGTTGAAGCAATTGAGGACAAGATAGAAAAGAAGTTTCAAGAGCTTGAAGAGAAATTTGAGCATGGCAAAAAAGGAGAAGCTGCTATGGGTTCTCATCAGGCAGAGCATCATCATAGAGAACACCATCACACAGAGCACAAACATACTGAACACAGCCATCCACATCACCACAGTGAGCATAAGCATGAATAAATTTTTTTATATATTTTCTTAATTGCAAAAATTTATATATGTTTACAGAGTTACTAATTTTTAAAAAGGGGTGAGCTTTCACTCCAGGGTTTTCTTGGAGTACTTAGTTGTTAAAATGAAAAAAAGACATAAGAAAAGGGTTCATAGCACTTTATATTATACTCCTAGGATTCTTGCTCTTATTGTTGGCTTATTCTTTTTACTCTTATTGTTTGATCTTAAACCTGGTTTTGGTTTCTTTGAATTCTTAGGAGCTCTTTTGCCAGGATTAATTATCATTTTTTCGATTATTATTACTTGGAATAAGCCTAGAAGAGCCAGTCTTTTATTTGCACTCCTTACTATTATATATACTGTGGTTGGCTTTATATACATACAAGAAAATGTGATAGGCACGATTACTGTTCCTTTAATCATCATTAGTGCTCTACTTATTATTAATGCTAAGAGTCATTTGTTCTTGTAAATAACAAAATTTTTAAACTTCTAATTTTAAAATAAAAGAATTATTAAAAAATATGAGGGTGATATAAAATGATAGGTTATTCTGGCATGGGATTGACAACAGGCGGAATTATTGTCTTGACTATAGCAATAATTTGGACAATGGTTTGGACTGGTATTGCTTTGTGGAAGAGTGGAAGGAATAATCAGATTGCGTGGTTTATTGTTTTGTTCTTGATAAACACTCTTGGAATTCTTGAAATAGTATACTTAGCCTTTTTTCAGAAGAAGAGTGCTGAGAAAACCCCTGTTATAGCAGAGCCTGTTATAGCTGCTCAGGAAAAGGTTGTTAAGAAGACAAAGAAATAAGTAAGATTTTTTAGGATTACATGAGTTTTTCCCTCGCGAGCAAAGCGAGCGAGCACAGTTATTATTTTTATTTTCTTACCTGTACTTATGACCAAGAATAATATTTTCTAAGTAAAGCTCATTCTTATTAATATCATAGGAGAATATAATTCTAAGTTTGCCTATCCATAATCTGCAACTTCCACTTAAATCATAATGAAGGTGTTTGTACCTTATAGGATTCTTAGCTACTTCTTCTACTTTATTTTTTATCCTTTTCTGAATTTCTTTATCTAGCTTCTTAAAATCTTTTGAGAACTCTTTGGTAGGAAGAATTTTATAACTCATTCCAATCAACAAACTCTCTCTTCTTGATTTGTTCTTTTGCTTTTTTATAAGACTTCATGAATTTTTTATTAGACATAAGTTCTAATGATTCAACTATGGTGTCAAATTCACTCTTTACTCTAATCAAGTCTTGTAAGGCTTGTTTATTTACACTTATTGTAGCTCCCATTTTAATACTTAATAAAAATGTTCTTATTAATAAATCTTATCATTTTAACCCTAATTTCTCATCTATATCCTTGGCTACTTCTTTGAGTTTGCTCCAGGCCTGGTCAACGTCTTGTTTAATATAATCAACCATTTCTTCAAGATTATCCATTCTTAGAATGTATCTGTTATGTTCTTTTACTACTATTCCAGAGCTCATTAACTTGTTTAAGTGATGGATTACTGTTCCTCTGCTTAATCTGGTTCTTATGGCTATCTCATCACTGGTGAGCTTTTGGTTTTCTTTTAAGGCTTTGAGCAAGGTTATGAAGATTCTAAAACAAGACTTATCCTTATCTCTAAGATTGAATAAGCCCAGGGTTCCTCCAAACCATTGCAGTTCCTGGTTTATATCCTTTTTTTCTGGTCTTGAGGTTCTTATAATTGTTATTCTTGTGAAGCGCATAATAGATTATGAATAAGGTATTCTTAATAAAGCTTGCGTAAAATACTTGGTTTAGGCTTAAAATTATAAAGAGTTTATGAATAAACCCAAGTTATATGTATTAGTAACTTTGGTTAATCAAAAAATTTAAAAAAGAACTGCAAATAGTTTTTTTTAGCTTAACAAACATGATTATTATAAATCTTGAAATGTATTTTATCCTGATTAATAAAAATTTATCCTAAAAAGTTTTTTGTCCTAAAAAGGTGACAACGAAAACCGGTTTTGTTATCACTCAGGAAAGAAAACTAAGCAAAACATTTAAATAGTAACGCATTCACTGATTTAAAAAAGTTAAAAAAACTAGTAAAAAACCTATAAGGTGGGGTGGTTAATAATGAAAAATACATCTAAGAATGTTTTCTATAGTACAAAGACAGTTGTTTTCTTGGTCATAATCATGCTGATGATGGTGGTGAGTGCAGG
>LSSJ01000023.1 GCA_001595785.1 Euryarchaeota archaeon SM23-78 | reverse complement strand
ACTGGTTGTGGTGTTGCTGATCTTAACTGTGATGGAAGTGTGGATATCTTTGATTTAATCATTGTTGCTTCTAATTTTGGCAGAACAACTGGCTTTGATGGGAGGGCAGATACTGATGGTAGCAATGAAATTGATATATATGATCTTGTTTTTATTTCTACCAGGTTTTCTTAATCTAATATAAGAAAATATTTATAATACTAGTGTTAAGATTAGAGTTATGAAGAAGTTTTTGATATGTTTAGTCTTATGCATAATTCTACTAGCTATTAGTGTAAATGCGCAGCTTAGTTACTGGTCCTTTGATAACTCAGCTGATCCTGGGAATGATGATAACAATGGTAATGATGGAATCCTTTATAATGGCGCTGTTTGGACTCCTAATGGTTTAAATAATGGTGCAATGGATTTTGATGGCTTGGATGATTATGTTGATTGTGGAAATAATGCTAATCTGAACATGGGCACTAATGATTTTTCTGTATCTTTTTGGTTTAAAAAGAAAGTACCTAATGATATCTATCAATCTTTTCTTTACAAAGCTTTAGCAAACCAACGCGCTCCTGGTTATGGGTTTCTGATAAGAGAGACAAGTGGTAATATTAAGTTCACTATTGGTGATGGCACAAACACTATTCAAGTAACTACAGGTAGTTATAATTACCGTGATACAATCTGGCATCATGTGGTTGGTTTAAGAGGAGGTGGTAAAATAAAGTTATATGTAGATACTTTATTCATGGGAGAAACACCTGATACGGTTGGAAGTGTTGATAACACTGATAACTTTGTTATAGGTAAAGGAGGGTATGGTAACAATCCTGGAGGCCCTGCTGTATCTCCTTATTTTAGGGGTTATATAGATGAAGTAGAGGTTTTTACTAGAGCTTTAAGTGATGCAGAGATAACCCAGATGTATCAAGATGGTCTTGCTGGTTATAAGAATCCTCCAAGTGTAAGCCTGAACTTACCAGCAGATGAAGCAACAGGCATCTCATCATCAACCGCCCTTGATGTGAGTGTAACAGACCTTGATGGAGACAACATAGATGTAAGTTTTTATGGAGGCAATACTATTGGTTTATCAGAGAATTTTACAATAATTGTAATACCAGACACGCAGTACTATGCCCAGTACATGCCTGACAGGTTTACTGCTCAGACCCAGTGGATAGTTGATAATATAAATAATTTAAACACAGTATTTGTGACTCATGAAGGAGATATTGTTGAGCATGGAGACAACCTTACTGAATGGGACCGTGCCAATCAAAGCATGAGTTTACTGGATGGTGTTATTCCTTATGGAGTGCTGCCTGGAAACCATGATTTTGTTGGCTGGGATACTACTAATTATAATATTTATTTCCCTTATACCAGATATGAGAAATATTCCTGGTATGGAGGGCACTATGGTACTGATAATGATAATAATTATCAGTTGTTCTCAGCGGCAGGAATGGACTTTATTATTGTTCACTTAGAATACACTCCCGGACCTCCTGCTCTGGCCTGGGCTAATCAAGTCTTAACAAATCATTCTAATAGAAGAGCAATTGTTACTAGTCATAGTGTTGTGAACAGGGACGGCAGTTGGACTAGCCCAGGAGCCAGTATTTTTAATGCTCTCAAAGACAACCCTAACTTATTCTTAATACTAGGGGGCCATGTACCTGGTGAAGGAAGAAGAACAGACGTGGTTAGTGGTAATACAATTCATAGTTTGTTGGCAGATTATCAGATGATGGGAAGCCCCCGTAATGGAGAAGGTTATTTGAGAATAATGACTTTTGTGCCTAAAGAAAACAAGATATATGTAAGAACTTACTCACCTGTTCTAAATAGATATATGATTAGTGCAAGTAGTCATTTTGAATTAGATTATCCCATGGTCTCTTATAATCATCTAGGAACACAAACAAGATTATCAAGTGGTTCTTTTGCTACTCAGACCTGGTATGGCTTGATACCAGGTTCAAGCCATTACTGGTATGTTGATGTTGTTGATGCTAACTCTATGACAGCCACTAGTAAGGTATGGAGTTTTATAACAAGTGGTCAGCCTCCTGTTGACCTAGAAGGTGCTTGGAGGTTTGTTGTACTTGGAGATACAAGAACAGATCATGCTGCTCATGCAGAAGTAGTAGAGGGCATAGTTAACAAGGTGCCTAATCATGAACGAATTACTATTTTTAACTCAGGAGACATCACTCAGGATGGTATTGATAGCCAATGGCAAACCTGGCAAGGAATAATAGCTCCCTTAAGCATAGACTGGAGTAATACAGCCCCTCCTGAGTACATCGGAGCAATAGGTAACCATGATGTAAATCAGGTAGGCTGGGAGAGTAGATGGGCAAATTATCTTCCTTCACAGGTAGGGCTATCAGCATACCCTGGTATAACAGCCCATGCACAAGGGCTTTATGGTTCTGTAAAATATAATAACACAATCTGGGTGTGGATAGACAGTTGTACACCCTTAGAAGGAAAAGAAAATTTTCTTAATGCTACACTACTAAGAGCTACACAAGATCCTGATGTAGAGTGGAAGTTTGTGTTTTTTCATTATCCACCCATTCCTTGCGGAGCAAAGTCTGATTGGAATCCAGGAAAAACCTGGCATGATAATTATTTTGTGCCTTATGGTGTAGATATAGTTTTTTTAGGACATGCACACTACTATGAAAGAACATGTCCTTTCTTATCTGCAAGCACAAAACAATGTGATGATAATAATAGAGGAAATAATATAAGTAATTCTAGAGGTGTTATTCATATTATTACAGGAGGGGGAGGTGCTCCTCTTCATGATGTAGGTAACTGTTCCTGGGTTGAGGCAAAAGCAAAGCTACATCATTTTGTAGAAGTTGAGATTAATAGAAGCAAGTTAAGACTAAAAACATGGGAAACCGATACTGCTGGAGGAGAAAACCCTGTATTGATAGATGACTTTACAATTGATAAAAGTTCTCGAGACCCTGATCTTACTTTGGATGGAGAGGTTGATATTTTTGATTTAATCATTGTTGCTTCTAATTTTGGCAGAACCTCTGGTTTTGACCTTAGAGCTGATGCTGATAATAATGGAGAAGTTGATATATTGGATATTGTTTTTATAGCAAGCAGGTTTACTTAAATCTATTTAATGATAAAATATTTATAATAAAGGTTCTAAGATTAGGATTATGAAAAAAGTTTTGATTTGCTTTGGATTATTTTTTGTTTTACTAGTTTTCTCTGTAAATGCGCAGCTTAGTTACTGGTCTTTTGATGATGCTTCAAATCCTGGAAAAGATAATAGTGGAGGTAATGATGGAACTTTAATGAGCAACCCAACCTGGACACCTAATGGATTTAATAATGGCGCAATAATTTTTAATGGCGGTGATTACCTTGATTGTGGGAATGATAGCAGTTTGAATATGGGCACAAAAGACTTCAGCATATCTTTCTGGTATAAAAAAGGAGCAGCCCAGGACATGTTTGAGTCTATCCTTTATAAGAGCACATATCAAAAAAGTGCGCCTGGCTATGGTTTCTTAATAAGAGAATCAAGCGGTCATTTGAAATTCTCAATTAGTGATGGTGTAACAACTATTCAAGCAAGAGCACCAGAAAATCTCAGAAATCTTGATACTGACTGGCATCATGTGGTTGGTGTGAGAGGAGGAGGCCAAATCAAATTATATATAGATGGTGGGCTTGCAGACCAGGCAGCAGATACTGTTGGGAGTGTGGATAACAATGAAAATTTTGTAATAGGTAAAGGTGGTTATGGAAATAACATAGGTGGGACTTATATGATATTCTCTTTTTTTGGAAAGATAGATGAAATAGCAATATATGATAAGGCTTTAACAGATGCAGAAATAAGCCAACTCTATCAAAATAGTTTAGCTAATCATAGAAACCCCCCGCTTGTAATTCCAAATTCACCTGCATATAATGCAACAGGCGTCTCAACCTCACCTGTGCTTGATGTGAGTGTAACAGACCTTGATGGGGACAGTATGAATGTCACCTTTTACAGAGCCACAACCCCCCCTCAAGAGGATTTTACAATAATCGCTTTACCAGATACCCAGAATTTAGTAAGATATGATTATAATTATGCACATATCTTTACTAATCAAACTAAGTGGATAGTGGCTAATAAAGATGCATTAAACATTGCTTTTGTAACTCATTTAGGAGATATTGTTGAAAACTGGAATGTTACCTTAGAATGGGATAGAGCAAATCAAAGCATGAGTATATTAGACAGAGTTGTTCCTTATGGAGTGCTGCCTGGAAACCATGATGAGGAATTCTGGTATTATGTATACCCGCACAATGCCTACTATTACAACCAGTATTTTAATTATCAAAGATTTGAAAAGTATGCTTGGTATGGGGGTCATTATGGTGATAACAATAACAATAACTACCAGTTATTCAGTGCAGGAGGCATGGATTTTATAATCATTCATTTAGAGTTTGATCCAGATCCTTCTAGCGGAGTTTTTGCCTGGGCTAATCAAGTTTTAGCCAATCATTCTAATAGAAGAGCTATAATTAGTAGTCATTTCATTATAAATACTGATGGAAGCAGACAAACTGTAGGAGATAACATATTTAATGCTTTAAAAGATAATCCTAACCTGTTCTTAATGCTTTGTGGACACAGACATCATGAAGGAAGAAGAGCAGATGTTGTTAATGGCAACATTATATATACCCTTCTAGCAGATTATCAAAGATGGCCTCGAATGGATGGTGGTTATCTTAGAATAATGACTTTCTCTCCAAAGAATAATAAGATATATGTTAAAACATATTCTCCATACTTAGACACTTATTTAACACCTGATTCAAACAGTAATTTTACTATAGATTATTCTATGACTACTTATACTGAAATAGGAGCAAATGTTGAAGTCGGAAATGGTTCTTCTACTGCTGTAATATGGCCTAATTTGAATAATAATACTAAATACTACTGGTACGCAAGTGTAGTTGATAGTAATGGACAGACAGCAACCACTAATGTCTGGGAATTTACAACAGGAGGCATGGCTCTACCAGGCGACCTTAACAATGATGGAGTAATTGATATCCAAGACTTAATCATTGTAGCAACTAGCTTTGGCCTTACGAGTAGTTTTGACCCAAGAGCAGACACAGATAGCGATGATGAAGTTGATATATTTGATATGGTTTTTGTGGCTAGTAGGTTCAGTTAAAGGTGATTTAATGAGAAAATATTTATATAATAATTCTAGAATTAAGGTTATGAAGAAGATTTTGATTGGGTTGGTCTTTTTACTTGTTTTAGCATATGCATCTGCTCTGCCAGTCTTTCCAGGAGCAGAAGGCTTTGGAACAGATACTGTTGCTGGTAGTGGCCGTCATCTAAGCACACCACAAACAACTATTTACAAGGTTACAACTCTTGCTAATAGTGGCTCTGGCTCATTAAGAGAATGTGTAGATGCAACTGGTCCAAGGATTTGTGTATTTGAAGTTTCTGGAACTATCGAGCTTACTGGCGATTTAAATATCCTGAATCCCTACATAACAATAGCAGGGCAAACAGCTCCTCCTCCTGGTATACAGATTAAGGGGGCTGGCTTTCGTATTCATGGTGCACACGATGTTCTTATTCAGCATCTTCGTATTCGCCCAGGCGATGATCCTGTTGGTCCTGACCCAGATGTAAGGAGGGCAATGAGTATATCTGTCAACGGTAACAACATACCTTACAACATTGTTATTGACCATTGCAGTTTGCAGTGGGGAATAGATGCTAATGCAAACATATGGGCACAAAACCCTCATGATATAACATACAGCAATAATATTATTTCTGAATGTCTGAGTGATTCTCTTCATTCAGAGGGTCCGCATTCGATGTCTTTGAATGTAGCTCATGATGAAGGAGGTCATCGAAGTGTATCCATTATTAAAAATTTGATAGCTCATGGCGGAGGCAGAAACCCTAGCATTGGAGGGAACACGCATGTTGAGCTTGTTAACAATGTTATGTATAATTGCGTGAGTTACTATATTAATGTAAATGATGCTAGTAAAACAGGACCACATAACTTATCTATTGTAGGAAATGTCGCTATTATTGGGAATGACTCTTTATGGGGAACGGATTATACGGTGACTGTGAAAAGTACCACGGCTGATGGAACAAGAATCTATGTAAGCGATAATATGTGCAATAATTATCCAGATACCTGTATTCGAGATGATAAAGGCTCTGGGATAACCTGGTTGTCAAGTCCTGAGGTTTGGTCTGATACAGTTACAGTGATTCCAACAGCTAACAACCAAGCAAGAGATTGGGTTTTGGATAATGCTGGGGCTTGGCCAGCTATTAGGGATTCTGTGGATACAAGAGTCACTCAGGAAGTGGTAGATTTAACAGGCCAGATAATAAATTGTGTTGAGGATGGTGGTAGTGAGCGTTGCAGCAAGAATGGTGGTGGCTGGCCTGATTATGAAGAGAACTACCGTTCCTTAACCCTGCCAAGTAATCCGAACGGAGACGATGACGGTGATGGTTACACCAATCTTGAGGAATGGATTCATACTTTCTCAGCACAAGTAGAGCAAGCATCTCCTGATAGGTGTTCTGATTGGACCATTTATGGTCAATGCTCATTTACTAAACCAAAGTATTGTGATAATGGGAATCTTGTTGATGATTGCAATACATGCGGTTGCCCTTATGGTCACGATTGCCAGGCAAATGGCTCATGCCAGCTAAGCAGTAACTTTAGTAGTGAAATGATAGCGCTATATCATTTTAACGAAGGTTCTGGGACAATCGCTTTTGACAGTTCAGTGAACAGGAACGATGGAACTATTTATGGGGCAACATGGACAAGTGATGGTGTTTCTGGAAATGCTCTGGAGTTTGACGGAGTAGATGATTACATTGATTTAGGTGATAAAACAATATTTGAGTTTGGAGAAAATGATAGCTTTAGCTGGGGTGCCTGGGCTAAAGGAAATGATATGTACGGCACTGGTTCAAGATATATAATTAGTAAGAAGACATGGGGTAGTGGATTTATGATTTATTACAATGGCTTTAGTGATATTCAGTGTTTAATTGAAGGTGAGGACTCGAATACAGAAGTAGTAACTAATCAAAATGATAATACTGGTGATGATGGTACTTGGCATTTTTATATGTGTGTTAGAGACGCCACAGACCCGTTAGATAGGAGATTGCTAAGATATGTGGATGGGAGTCTAGAACAAAATGTTATTGATAACTCAAATGGGGCAATTACTGGTACAGACTATCATTTAGCAATAGGGGCACAAGTAGATGATGAAGGTAACCCTGTAGGTGGGTTTTACAACGGCTCTATTGATGAAATCTATTTATACAATAGTCCTTTAACCCAACAAGAAATACTAAACCTATACAATGGGACACAAGCATATAGTGAAGCAGATCTTAATGAAGATGGTGTTGTTGACATAGTTGACCTTATAATTGTTGCAACCAACTTTGGCCTTAAGAGTGGTTATGATGCAAGAGCTGATACAGACAATAATAATATTATTGACATCTTTGACATTGTCTTTGTTGCCAGCAGGTTCACATAATAAGTTTGATTCTATGCTTTAATAAAAACCTTTATATATCCTCTTGTTTAATAACCACTTTAGTATAGTTCCATTTAGGGTGGTTTTTTAGATGAACCAGTTTTTAAGAGTATTATTACTATCCTGTTTTCTAGCAGTAAGCATATTTTTCTTAGTAAATACTGCTAGTGGGTTTACCTGCACTTTTCTTCAAAACACTTCCTGTCCCACAGGAAGTGCAAGACTCATAGGCCTTGAGAATGATACAGAAGGATATAATAATGCTCATGCTCAGAACAATAGTTTTAACACTTATAATTATTCTATATGCTGCAATAGTACAAGTGCTAATATATCTGCTGGCTGCCCTGGTAATGTGACTGTTATCAATATATCTAATGGCACTAATGCTCATATTGAGATTCCTTCTAGTAATAATTATGGCATTGGTATTTGCCTTGGTAGTGACTGGAAATTTGTTTCTTGTACTTACCCTACTGGTAGCTGTGCTGCAGGCTATGCCTGCGTGCTTAGCATGGCTAGTAGTGAAGGAGCTAACACCACTAATGCTCATGTAGGTAATTGTTCTCATTACTCTCAAAAGGTTTGTTGCAAATTAGAGAACAGCCCACCAACCCATACATATCCTCGTATTAATAGTAGCTCAGGAAACAACTTAACAACTGATAATCTTACTTGTTACAATCAATCAACCAGCGACCCTGATGGCGACGGAGTAACAAATATATATAACTGGTACAGGAATGGCACATCAATAACAGTGCTGAATATGCCTTTTGATACAAATGTTTCTACTAATGACACAGGAGCTGTAAAGGATTATTCTAGTTATAATAATAATGGAACTCTGGGAGGTGGAAATCTAAGTAAAGTTCCGATTTGGAATTCATCAGGAAAAATAGGAGGGGCTTATGTATTTGATGGAGTTGATGATTATATTGAGATTCCTGATTCTCCTAGCGTGAACATAACTACTAACAGGATAACCCTGAGTGCCTGGGTTAAGTATACTGATGCTGGAGGTGACACAGAGGGTTATGTGATTAAGAAAGGGAAATTTGGTGCTAGCGGTCCTTATACTTTATCTGCTCATGAAGATGGAGTTGTTTATTTCACCTTCAGCAATGGCACCGATGGTATAGGGGTCAATTGGGGTGGAGGAATTGATGATGGAAACTGGCATCACTTGGTAGGGACTTACAATGGAAGTCAAGCAATCATTTATGTTGATGGAATACAAAGGGATAACACGAGTACTAATCAAAATATTACAACAACAAGTTCTGTAGTTACAATAGGAGGCTGGGTTGATAATTACAGAATATTCAATGGCACCATTGATAACCCTAAGATTTATAACTTTGCGCTGACAGGATCCCAAGTCTGGAAGATGTATGTTGAGGAGAACTCAAGCCATACAAATTATCGTACAATGGTAAGCCAAGAAACAGAAACTGGCGAAATCTGGACCTGCGAGATTACTCCTACTGATGGTATTGATGATGGCACTGCTTTGAACTCTTCTCTTAGTTTGGTTGCTAACAAGGCTCCTACTAAGCCAACCCTGATTTACCCTGCTGATGGCAACTACTCTGTGTTTGAGAGGACTCCTAACTTTAACTGGACTAATAGCACAGACCCAGAAAGCCATTCTATTACTTACACCTTGAACCTTACTTGTGGTAGTTGCTCTGCTACTTGTGCAGAACCTAATATCGGAGGCATAACAACTTCTAACTATACAATTAGCACTGCTCTGTGTGTTGATACTGTTTATAACTGGACTGTTACTGCTTGTGATGTGTTTAATGCTTGTAACACCTCTCTTATCTTTGATTTCAACATCACCAGTGTTGCTAATCTTGAATTAATCATTAATGCAACTAATTTTGGAACTATGACTAATAATGAGAATAATGATACTACTGATGATAGCCCTACTCCCCTGGTTGCTAGAAACACTGGCAATGTGTTGCTTAATGTAACTATTAATGGCACTGCTCTCTTCACCAGTATTAGTATGAATACTTTCTATTACCAGTTCAAGGCTGATGAGAATGAGAGTGGTAGTTATATAGGTAGTTGCTCTCAGAATCTTACCTTTGCTAATATGAGCACCTCTCCTAAGAACTTGTTTTGTAACATGTCTTATGTAGATGCTAATGATGAAGGAGAGATAGAATTGAATATTACTGTTCCTGTCACTGAGGGTGCTGGAGCTAAAAGCAGTGTTATGGAGGTAAGCCATGCCTCAGTAGAATAAAGCATGCAATAAGAATAAACTCTGATAAAAATGAGAATTATAAAATATTCAGGGCTTGTTTTTGTACTTGTTTTAATCTTATTATATAACCTTTTTTTAACTAGTGCTTTGGGTGTTAGTCCTGCTAGAAAAACAGTTAGTTTTGAGCCTAACACAACTCTTGAGTTAGAGTTTAATATTATTAATTCTGAACAAAACTCTTTAAAAGTAGACCTAAGTGTTTCTGATAATTTCTCAGATATAATCTTTTTTGAGAAAAAGCAAGTACAGCTAGAGACTGATAAATATCAGGTTCCATTCAAGGTTATTTTTAATTTTCCTGCTGAGATGGAGCCTGGCATTCATAAAGGCTTTATAAAAATCACTCCGCTAATAGTTGGTCCTAGTGATAGGATGTTTGCTGCTTTTGTTTCTCCAAGAATACCGATTAGTATTAGAGTTCCTTATCCTTCTAAGTATGCTGATGTGTCTCTGGTTGTGCAACAGGTTGATGAAGGCACTCCTGTACCTATCTATGTTGAGTTTGACAATATGGGTTCAGAGGATATTCTAAAGGCAGGTGCAGAGCTAGAGCTCTATGAGCCTGGTAATATTCTTATTTCAAAGCTGAGTGTGCCTGATATTAGGGTTAACCAGGATGCTCTGGGAAAAACAAGGGCAGAGCCTAGCCCTATTCTTAGAAGAGGCGAGTATAGGGTTGTTGTGAATGCTTATTATGATGAGATTGATAAATCATTTGAAACCATGTTCAGCCTTGGAACTCCTCTTATAAGAATAAAGGAGTTAATAACCAGAAAGCTTGTAAAAGATGAGATTAACAAAGTGGTTTTTAAGGCTTATAATGAGTGGAACAAAGAGCTCTCAGTTGCAGGGTTTATAAGTATAGGTGATGAGCAAAGTGAGATGCCTCTTTTTGTGCTTGCGAAAGATGAGGAAAGACAAATCACAGGCTTCTTTGATACAACAGGACTTGAGCTAGGCGAATATAATATGAGTATTACTTTGATATATGCTAATCAAATAAGGACTTATCCTTTCCTAATTACTATCACTGAAAAACCAGAGATAATTGAAAGGCCAGAGAGGGTTCTGCCTTTAATAATAATCTTGGCTATTGCAGCAGTCATAATCATACTTGTTATTGTGTTATTTATTATTAAGAAGAGAAAATCTGTTTGAGAACGAAACCTTTAAATAGGTACTCTTACAGAGTTAGTAGCATGGTGCCGCCACCAGAACCATCGGTTTTTAGAGGAACCCTTGAATTCTTTGGACAGATAGGAGTATATGATGTTGTGCTCCCATTCTTACTTATCTTTACCCTAATATTTGCTATTCTAGAGAAAACCAAGATTTATGGCACAGAGAAAATTGAGGGAAAAGAGTTAACCAGGAAGAATCTTAATGCCATGACTGCATTTGTAATTGCTTTTTTTGTGGTTGCCTCAACCCAGCTAGTTGCTATTATTAATGAAGTTTTAGCTCATACAGTACTGCTCTTATTACTATCCATATGCTTCTTAATGCTTGTGGGTAGTTTTCATACAGGCAAAGAAGAATTTGCTCTTAAGAAAGGTTGGAGAACTGCTTTCATGTGGATTATGTTCATAGGCATAGTGATGGTGTTCTTAAACGCCCTTGGCTGGCTACAAGTTATCTATAACTATGTGGTGTTTGGTTTTAGCACAGTTGTTGTTTCCTCTATTATATTTGTAGTAATCATCATAGTGGCTATTGCTTATGTTACAGGAGGATTTGACAAAAAGAAGAAGAGTGAAGAAGAAACAGAGAGTTAAATATATAAAAAGTTATAAAAAGGATTTATACTATTGTTTGATTAATAAAAGGAGGTTTGATGAAAAATGGCATTTGAAAACATGTTGAGTATCCTTATACGACCGGCTGTGGTAGAGTTTCTACTCCCCTTTTTGTTTGTATTTGTAATAGTCTACGCAGTTCTGCAAAAGACCAAGATACTTGGGGAAGGTAAAAAACAGTTTAATGTTGTTTTAGCTCTTCTGATGGGCTTAGCATTTGTTCTACCCCATTTTACAGGATGGTATCATACCTGGGACCCAGTAGTGGTACTTCTTGATGCTTTACCTCAGGTATCAGTAATAGTAGTAGCCATAATCATGGTACTCTTAATAATAGGAGTGTTTGGTAATGAGATAGATATTGCAGGGACCTCATTATCATTCTGGGTGATAATACTAGCCATAGTATCAGTGGTGCTTATCTTTGGCAGTGCAATTGGATGGTTTATGCTGCCTTGGTGGCTAGGCTTCTTATCTAATCCTGAACTCCAAGCCTTAATAGTGATGATTCTAGTCTTTGGAATAATAATATGGTTTATAACCAAAGAAGAGAAGAAAGGAGAAGAAGTAAGAGGCCTTGGTAGGTTAGTAGAGGATTGGGGTAAGGTTATAAAGAAGAAGAGTGAAAAATAAATAGTTAAATAAATATTTTTTTAATTACATTTTTTTAAAATGGCGACCTTCCTTGACATAGGTTTAGTAGAGAGTTTTGGAGTAATTTTTGTAGTACTACTGGTCTTCTTAATAGTGTACGGATTATTAGAATATCTGAAAGTGTTTGGTGAAGGCAAGAGAGGATTACATGGCATAACAGCCTTTGTGATTGCTCTCCTCTTCTTAATATCCAGAACTGCTTCTAGCATGGTAGAGATGATGGTACCCTGGTTCATAGTGCTAGCCATCTTCATCTTCTTCACCTTGTTCATGGTAAGAATGTTTGGACGCACAGAAGCAGATATGCGACAACTGATAGCAGACCCAAATGTTTATCCCTGGCTAATAGCCCTTGTAGGACTAATACTTGCCTTATCTGTTGGCACTGCTTTTGGTCAGAAACTACTTGAAAGCGGTGAAGGAACTCAGCCCACCAATACTTCAATAGAAGGGCCAATATTACCAGGTCCAAGTCCTGGTACCACGAGTACAGCCACTCCTAGCTTTGCAACAAATGTTATTAACACTCTCAGACATCCTAAGGTGCTTGGCTTATTATTTATCTTCCTAATAGGAATGTTTGCCATGATATTTCTGACTAAGCCGGCCAAGTAGTGTTCTAGAATATGTTTAAAATTACAAAAGAAATCTTCTTACTCCTATGGATTACCCTTCAAGCTCTTAGTGATCCTATCCAGCTCATTAACATTTTCTGTGAACACAGGAAGCACCTTTGAGAAAACCTTTTCCATGGCTTTAATCTCAGCGCCGACTGCCAGGATGTTCTTATCATACTCTCCTATCTTACCAATAATGGCTTGGTGAAGCTTGTCAAACTCCCTTCTCAAACCTTCAAAGCGTTCCTCTAACTTAGTGAGTTTTACCTCAACATCATTCTTCCACTCAACAATCTTATTAATATCCTTGGTAAGATCCTCCCATTTCTCATCAATAACACTCTCGACCAACTCCTCTATTTCCTCATTAGAAACACCTGCACCTCCTCCTGTAGCAGCATAATCCTGGGCATATTCCTGAGCTGTTTCACCTCCTGATGGAGGAGGAGGCATTCCCATAGAAGAATCCTGCATAGGCGCACCGCTCTCAAGATCTGCTTGGTTTAAAGCATCAAATATCTGGGTTGAGGAATATCCATTCCTCTGCAGAGCCTGGACTATCTGATTATTATCAAAGCCCCTAGCTCTCAGAGCTTTTACTTGGTCAACAGGCAGATCTGCTGATTTATTGAACATAGCCAAAAAAACACCTCTTTTACTTCTCCTTTAAACTGTTCTTATAAAACCAGATATATAAATCTTTTGTTAATAGATTTATGCTCAAAAAGTTTATTTTTATTGAATAATTGTTGTGTTAAATTAATTGATTTAGATTATTATAGGTCTTTATACTAATTATTTCTCTTGACTCTTCTCTTCTAATAACTTGTTAAGTTCATTCCTAGTAATAAAATTCATGGGTTGCCACATATCAACGTATCGTTCCATAACCCTGAATTCGTCCTTCTTCACCAGATTCCTCATCTCCCCGCTTATAAGCCTGAGCTTGTCCTTAATATCCTCTATCTCCCTCTTAAGCTCAACCAAGCCCTCTGATAAGAGCTTAATATCATTCCTAACATCCTTGTCTAATTCAATAATGTGCTGATCTGCCACCTGGCCTCTGTTCCTCAGAGTAGAGTAGCGCTCCTCAAGAATTCTAAGACTAGCAGCTATGTTATTAACATTCTTTGAAATCCTTATGAACAAGGCTGAATCAGGAGACTGCTTTCTAACAGGGCCAGTAGGAGGAGGGGTCTGGGTTGGATATAAACTCGGCTCAGCCATGATGTTTATTTGTTTTGCTCTTATAGTATTTAATGTTTTTGGATTTTGGATTAGTCGACGGATGATAATAATATTTTTAACTAGCAAAACATTTATATACACTTATTTGCATATTTTATTTTAGCTAGGTTTAGCTATAAAAAAGAGGGTGTTTAATGCCTGCTGAAAAAACTGCTGGAAGTCTTCCTCATGAAATTATAAGAGAGGGAGAGGATACTATTCTGAAGATTAATTGTGAAGACTTAACTACTGTTCCTTCTATTGAGGATAACTCGGGTCTTATGGCTTTTACCATGGACAGGCTTATTGAGAACAAAGCCACTACTAAGATTGTTTTTTTGCAGAAAAGGGATTATGAGTATGATTATGCTCAGACCAGGATCTTAATAGAAGTGGCACTTCTCTATAACAGGTTAATCAAGCAAAAGGATTTGTTCAGCTATGAAGCTATTCATGCCAAGATTCCTCCTATGTATGTTGGCTCTATCTATAACCAGATTCATAGGCTCATCTTTGACACCTTAAAAAAAGACCCTCTTACTTGTTATACTGAGCTTAAAAGGATTCTTAGGCACGAGAAAATATTGCTTGAGACTGACTCATTAGAATCTATTCCTGCTCATAAGTTATATGTCAAACTCTTATCTTATCTTATTGATGAGCTTGACAAGTCCAGGCTCATAACTGTTGCCAAGCCTTTCCTAGCAGGCCACAAGCCTTATGATAGAAGCATTTACACAAAAATATTTTCTCCTACTATTAAGCCTGATTTTATGTTCACCAAGCTCATGGCTACTTATCCTAAGGGTGGGAGTGAGCTTGAAAACTATAATGTGGGTAACACAGAGGTGGTTATTTTTGAGCTTGATGATGATGTCCAATATTTATATCATCTTACTCCTCCTGAGTTCAAGCTGAGCGAGGACTACTATGAATTATTAGACTTAGCAAGGAATATTATTGCTGAGCACAAGCCTACCAAACAAGAGTTTGTTGATCCTGAGCGCATGCGAGAAGTGTTCTATAATATTGGTCATGACTTATTAGAAGAACTGGCTAATTATAGACGAGTCAAGCTCAGTGAGAAACAACTTCATGAACTAACCATGATACTTATAAGATACACTGTTGGTTTTGGCTTGATAGAAATCTTATTAGAAGATCCCAAGATACAGGACGTGACTTTTAACAGCCCCCCTGGACAAGCTCCTGTGTTTATTGTTCACCAGGACTATGGTGATTGCAGGACAAATATTATTCCTAGTGTGAGTGATGCTGAGAGCTGGGCTTCAAAGCTTAGAATGATTAGTGGGAGACCTTTAGATGAAGCTAATCCTGTGCTTGACACAGAGATAATTATTCCTGGCATTGCAAGGGCAAGAGTAGGAGTGATTGCTCCTCCTCTTAATCCATTTGGTATTGCGTATGCATTCAGGCGTCACCGTGACAAGCCTTGGACTTTGCCTTTGTTTATTCATAATAAAATGATTAATCCATTAGCAGCAGGCTTGATAAGTTTTATTATTGATGGTAACCACACCTTCCTTGTGGCTGGTACTAGGAGTGCTGGTAAGACTAGTTTGTTAGGCAGTATAATGGTAGATATTATGAGGAGATACAGGATTATCACTATAGAGGATACTTTGGAGTTACCAACAGAGAGTCTCAGAAGTCTTGGCTATAACATCCAACCCATGAAAGTAGCTTCTGCTCTTACCAAAGGAACAGCAGAGGTGCCTGCTGACGAAGGTATTAGAACAACCCTAAGATTAGGAGACTCTGCTCTTATAGTGGGAGAGGTGAGGAGCACAGAAGCAGCTGCTCTTTATGAAGCTATGCGTGTAGGAGCCCTTGCCAATGTGGTTGCAGGAACCATTCATGGAGACAGCCCTTATGGTGTTTTTGACAGGGTTGTTAATGATTTGGGAGTGCCTAGAACCAGTTTTAAGGCTACAGATATTATTATTGTTGCAAATCCTATTAGAAGCCCAGATGGGTTGCATAGGTGGAGAAGAGTTACTCAGATAACAGAGGTTAGAAAGGAATGGGAGGATGACCCTCTTAGAGAACATGGTTTTGTTGACCTTATGAAGTACAATTCTAAGACTGATGAGCTTGAGCCTACTGACGAACTTATTAATGGTGACAGTGATGTGCTCAAAGCAATAGCTGGTAATGTAAAGGAGTGGGCTGGTAATTGGGATGCTGTGTGGGATAATGTGATGCTTAGAACTAAGACCAAGGAAGAGCTGGTTAAGACTGCTGAAGCAGAGAAAAATCTTGACTTACTAGAAGCAAGATTTGTTATTAAGTGTAATGACCAGTTCCATAAGATTTGTGACAAGGTAAAGGACAAGACAGGAAGACTTGATTCTGACAGAATCCTCTTTGAATGGAGTGAGTGGCTAAAAAAAGAGGTTAAGAAAGAGAAGACCAAGGAGCCAAGCTTAGAAAAACAAGGATAGATATGGCTGGATTAAATGGCAGAAGAAGAGACTTTAGAGGAGATTAAAGCAAAATATGAGAGAAGAATAAGAAAGAGTTTTAAAGAGAAAGAGCCAGGAAAACCACAAGCCACTGCTCCTTATTCTCCAGAGGCACAACCTCTTACCTCAAGAGAGTACAAGGCATTTAAGAAGGAAAGGATGCCTCATCATCTTAGTTTTTATGAGAAGTTCTGCAACTGGTCTGAAAAAATCTTAAGAGCAGAACCTGAAAAAAAGAAGATACCTGAACTTAAAGAAGCAATAAGAATATGCCATTTAGAGGTTACCCCAACAGGAGTTATGAGTGCTTCTCTGCTTGCACCCTTTCTATTTGCCCTCTCAATAATCTTTATTGCTTTTATCATTCCTTCACTAATCATGCCTGGAAGCGGAAACATGTTCTTTGTACTCTTCGCAATCCTGGCTGGTCTAGGAATAGTTATACCCATACAGAAGCTTCCTTTTTTTCTTGCTAATAACTGGAGAATGAAGGCCAGCAACCAAATGGTCTTATGCATTTTTTATATTGTTACTTACATGAGGCATACCAGTAATCTTGAGAGGGCTCTTAGCTTTGCAGCAGAACACCTTGCGCCCCCTCTTGCTTTTGATTTAAAAAAAGTGTTATGGGATGTTGAGTCAGAGACGTTTGACACATTAAAGGAGAGTCTTGATGATTACCTAAGGACTTGGCGTAAATATAACATGGAGTTCATTGAGAGCATACACCTAATCGAGTCCTCGCTTTATGAGAGCACAGAGGGCAGAAGACTGGATGCTCTTGACAAGTCCTTGAGTGTTATTCTTGAAGAGACTTATGAGAAGATGCTGCACTATGCACATAACCTTAAAGGACCGCTTACAGCTCTGCACATGCTTGGAATAATCCTTCCAATTCTTGGCCTGGTTATTTTACCCTTGCTTGTTAGTTTTATGCCAGAAGTGAAATGGTATCATTTATTTATGCTATACAATGTTGTACTGCCAGTAGTAGTTTTTTATCTTGCAAGAAACATCCTCTCAACAAGACCAACAGGGTATGGGGAGAGCGATATCTCTGAGACTAATAAAGCCCTGAGGAAGTACAGGAACATCCTTATTCCTATTGGTAAAGAGGAGCTTAGAATAAGCCCTTCGGTGGTTGCTATAATAATCTTTATCATACTATTCATAATTGGTAGCTTGCCTCTGATAATGCATGCAGTCAATCCTGACCAGGACTTAGCAGTACTAAAAGAAGGGGGTTTACAAGTCATTAATGAGCCTACTCACCTAGACGCAACCTTTTATTTCCTAGGCTATAGAGAAGAGGTTGTTTCTGGAGGACCAACAGGCAAACTAGTAGGGCCTTTTGGCCTAGGAGCAACCATTCTAAGTTTGTTCATGGTGCTTGCCTTTGGTATAGGAATTGGCATTTACTATCATTTCAGAAGCAAGAATGTGATAAAAATAAGAGAGCAAGCCAAGGCCTTGGAAAAAGAGTTTGCTTCAGCCTTGTTCCAGCTTGGTAACAGACTTGGAGATGGCTTACCAGCAGAAATAGCTTTTGGAAAAGTAGCTCAGGTAATGGAAGGCACTCTAAGTGGCAGGTTCTTTGAATTGGTGAGCATAAATATCTCAAAGCTAGGTATGAATGTTGAGCAAGCAATCTTTGATAGAAAAAGAGGAGCCCTTGTTTATTATCCTTCTAATCTTATTGAGAGTAGCATGAAAGTATTAGTGGAGAGCAGCAAGAAAGGGCCTCTGATTGCAAGCCAAGCAGTAATCAACATATCAGAGTACATTAAGCAGATGCACAGGGTTGATGAGAGGTTAAATGACTTAATGGCTGATATTGTGAGTAGCATGAAGAGCCAGATAAGTTTCCTAACACCAGCCATAGCAGGCATAGTTGTTGGTATTACAAGCATGATAACCCAGATACTAGGCAACCTGTCCTTAATGCTCTCTGCTTTGGGTTCAGAAGCAGGAGGAGCAGGAGGTGATATAGGAGGAATGGGTGGGGTGCTTGGCATGTTTGGAACAGGAATCCCAACTTATTATTTCCAGATAATAGTAGGACTATATGTGGTACAAATAACCTTTATTCTATCAGTCCTTATAAATGGTATAGAGAATGGCAGTGACAAACTCAGTGAGAGATATATAATTGGCAATAACCTCTTAAAAACCACAGTCACCTATGTGATAGTGGCTCTTTGCGTAACCATCCTCTTCACCTTAATAGCAGGTTCAATATTAACATCGGTTATTTCTACGAGTTAGGCTTAATCTTAATTCTGCGTAGCAAGGGTGGGTTGCATCAAAAGCAAAGCTTTTGGGCTGCCAAAAATCTACGATTTTTGAGCAGCGCCAATTTGCGAGCATACTCAAAAAAAGTAATCAACCAGCGACAGGGGGACGTGCCCCATCCGGGGATGTCGCTACTCTGCTAAATAATCGATCATGCGAGCCTGGCGCCAACCTTGCGAAGCACAGGAGAATTAGTCACAAAACTCTTGCTGCTCAGCATACCAAGCAGGTGAGGATGACACTGCTAGAACCAAGTCTTTTCCAGTAACATAATACTTCTTACCAGCTTTAATAAGAAAAACATCTCCTTGCTCTAACTTTATTTCTTTTCCTTCTAAGAACACACTACCTTTTCCACTAATCACATAATAAACTTCTTGACATATTTTATTTGCAACTCTTTCAGAGTTGGGGAATCTTCCATTAATCTTAGCTAAAGCAAACCCCAAATTCTTGTTATTTAAATCATGCTCCCAAACAACGCAGTTGTTTGCAATTACTTTTTCTTTTCTAGACGCTTTTTTTACTATCATTTTTAGAAAATGGGTCGGCTGGGATTTCCTAAAGACGTGCTTGGGCACAACCTTTTTTGAACCCAGGATTCAGGGCCACGCACATCTCTGTCACGCAGCTCACCTACGTCTTCAGCGTATAGAACCGGTCACACGTTTTCTTGTGACTGTGTGCTCTCCCAGTCTGAGCTACCGACCCACTAGACGATAAGATTAAGTAAGGATTTATAAATTTTTTGTGTTAACAAAAAATTCTCAAAAATGGTTTTTCATTTTTGTTGAATGTTTTGCGTTAGAATTATTTCAATTCCTCAAATTTCTTTTCTTGGTTTAATAATGTTCTTAATGTCTCTCTTAGCTCTTCTATCTTTACTCTTACTTGTTTCTCTGTATCTCTATCCCGGATAGTTACTGTTTCAGGCTTCTTTTCCAGGGTTTCAAAGTCTATTGTGATGCAGAAAGCTGTTCCACTCTCTGCTGCTCTTAAGTATCTTCTGCCTATTTGCCCTGTCTCATCATAGGTACATACAAACTCTTTGCTTAGATTATCATAGATTTCTCGTGCTTTTGTTACTAACTCTGGTTTTCTCATTAATGGAAAAACACTTATTTGTATGGGTGCAAGATAGTAAGGAACCTTGAACATGGTTTTTCCCTGCTCTTTTTCTTTTTTCTCATAGAAAAAGTCTAGGAGTGCATATACTGGTCTGTCTGTTCCAAAGGCTATCTCTAGGACGTGTGGAACATATTTCTTTCCTGTTTCCTCATCAAAGGCTTCTAATGCTGTCTTACTGTATTTGGCATGTTGTTTTAAGTCATAGTCTGTTCTGTCATGCACTCCACACACCTCTATCCAGCCAAAGCTCTTAGTTTTTATCTCTACATCCCAAGCATCATCTGCATAAAAGGCCTTTTCATCTGGAAAGTGCTGCCTCATCCTTATCCTATCTGGTGGTATGCCCATGTTTGTGAATAACTTATAAGCCACTGCTATGGTCCAAGCATATGCCTGGCTTTTGAACAAGCCTTTTTTCAAGGCATTCTTTATTCTTATATCGTCTACTTTTTTGTTTTTTTCCTGGGTTTTATAACTCCATAACGGCAAAAGCTCGTCTTCTACTTCTTGGTATTTTTCATAATCATTTTTTAATTCTTTTTTTATGAATAACTGAGCTTCTGCTTGTGTGAACTCCCTCATCCTTATGATGTGCTGCCTTGGGCTTATCTCGTTCCTAAAGGCTTTTCCTATCTGGAACACCCCAAACACTGGCTTTCTTCTAAAAAAGTCCACAAATCTTAGGAATGGTAAATAAGTTGCTGTGGCTGTTTCTGGACGATTATAAGCCTCTTGGTTCACTCCAACAATGGTTTTCATCATTAAGTCATGCTTTTTTATCTCTGGCTTGAAGTCTCCTCCGCAAGAAGGGCACTTAATATTTTTCTTTTTTATAAACTTTAGAAACTGGTCTGGCTTTTTGAAATGTTTAGTCTCAGGATAATCATCAAGTAATTGGTCTAATCTAAAGTTTGACTTGCATTTTGAGCAGATTACCATTACATCTGTGAAGCCTTTTAGATGACCAGAAGCCTCCCACACCTTTTTCTCTAATATAATCGGGCATTCTACTTCAAAGAACTCCTCTGCTTGCAAGGTCTTTCTTATAACTTCTTCTACTCTGTTCTTTAACAACTTACCTAGAGGAGCAAAGGTGTAAAAACCAGCTGTTCCTCCATATATCTCTGGCTCAGGGCCCCACACAAAGCCCTTAGACTGCATAAAACTGATTAGTTCTTGCAGGAATTCCTTTTTATTATTCTTGGCTTTCTTCTTATCACTCATAGTCGAGAATTAACCAATTGGATTATATAAAGTTAACTGAATTTAGCTTAAAAATAGGAAATACTAAAAATTAGTTCTACTTTCCACTTTTAGTAAAAAGGGGTTTTGTATGGATTTTGAAGCTATAAAAGGTAATTTTTCAAGTATTAAATTAATATACTTGAGTACTGTGTCTGAAAAGGTTCTTAAGAGAATAAGAGCTATTGGTATAAGAGGTCTTTATGAGAATTATAAACTTATATTCAAGGATACTCATGAAGAAGCATCTTATGTGGGTGATAAAGAGCTTAAAGTTTTTTATGATAAGATTATTGACGATGAAGTAATCCCAACATTTGAGGGTTTAGAAAAAATCCTTGTGCTCTCTGACAATGAAATTACCTTTGAACAGAAATGTGTTGCTTGGGCTTATTTTTCTAGATTAGAAAGCTTGTATCAAGCTTTAGATTATTATCTTGGTGCTTGTTATGAATTTTTGATTCAAAAGAAGAAAAGAATGTAATTTTGGATTAAAGTCTGATTTCTCCTCTGGCAATCGCTCCTGCTAGGTTGGGAAGGTATGTTTTCTTGAAAATATTTAGCAAGCTTTGCCTCTTTTCCTGAGCATAAGCAGCAGCAGCTCTTCTGCCTTGCTCTGAAAAAAGCCGATCATATTTTTGTAATATTAGTTTTACAGCTCTTCTTGACCCTTTATAAGCTCTTAGACTTGATAATACCCTATGATTCTCAATGCGTTTTGCAAAGTCCATTAATTGCTCTCCACTTAAGCCTTCAAGGTCTTTTTCTCCGCTCATCACAGAATCAAATATTGGATCCCCGATCCTTAGTCCTAGCTCTTTTGAAGCAATAAATCCTGCTCTGTGTGGCCAGGCCATTCTTAAATGAGGTTTTGCACCAGTCATAAAGTTTATTGCTGCTTTAGAGTTAGGGTCTTTTCTATAGTATTGAAGTGCCCTTTCTAAGTAATTCCTGTTTCCACTAGGTATTTTCTTCCATACAGGAGGATCATTTTCAAGTTCCATAATCAGTTGGGCTATTTGGTGGTGATTCAACCTATCCAACTTCTCAAGGTGTTTGCCTACTAACGAAATAAGTTCATCTATTTTTGTCATTTTTTATCACCTGGTAAAACTTTTATTAAAATTTTTTATTAAAATCTTTTATTTTGAAGTTTAAAAATCTTTCTTAAGAGAACATATAAAAATCTAAGTAGATAAAGAAATCCTTATTCAATCTCATACCCTATTGCCCTGAACAAAGGTGCTCTGTTCTTATCCTTGATTATTATGTTTATGGTTCCTGTGTCTGTTTCTCCGAATGAATCAGTGCAGGTTATGGTTACTTGGTATTCTCCTGCATCTTCATATGTGGTTAGGGTTTCTGCCTTATCTGTCCAGCCAGAATAGCTCATATTAACAGGATCCTCGTCTTTGCATTCTGCTGTTATCTTTGCTGTTTCGGTCTCTGTTACTGTAATATCTTTTAAGCCTGTTAGTTTTGGTGGCTCATTCCTGTTACAAGCATCTCCCAGGTCAACCCATTTGTTCCTGCCAATAGGTACTCCTTCGCATTCCTTGTCTTCTAATAAACAGCTTCCAAAGCCATAATAATAATAGCATCCTTCTAACAGAGGATTGTATCTGGTGTGTGGCTTTACATTAGGTGAGTACTTGAAGGCTGCTGCTATTGAAACTAATAGAATCATTGCAAGAATTATGGGTAATATTTTTTTAAACACGAACACCCCCTTAAGTATTCACTTAATAGTAGTATAGAAAGCTGGTTTTATTTATAAAGATTGTTGTTTTTCGGATTCTTGTTTTGCTCTTTTTACAGGAAGACCCCTCCTTTTGTAATATCCTGCTTCAAAAGATGGTTTGCTACATCTTATTAATGCTTCAACACCTAATTTTCCGAATTGAAAAAGAATTTTATCATGCTTAAAATAAGTCATTTCTTTATCTTGTTTTCCAGTGTCAATAAAATCATACTTTTGCACTTTGAATCTTTCGTATTCTTCAAGATTACTTGGAAAAAATTCTACTTTTTTCCCTTTTTCAATCATTTCATTTCTGATTCTTTCTTCCAATCTTCTTTTTTCTTTTTCTTGTTTCTTTTTTCTTTCCTGTTCTTTTACTTTTTCAATTGTTCCATCTAAGTAGGCTTTTGCAATATGATATCTTAGGTTTGTTTCATAATATTTATAGTGGTAAAATCGTATGAGCCTCATAAATTTTTTATACCTCGAAATAGCTTCATACTCTTCAATTATTTTTTTAAGTTCTTTTTTTGGTTTTTTATCAAATTCTGCTCTTATTTTTTTGACAAGAGGCTGAGTTATAAATTCATGAAAAAATGCTTCATTTGTCAGTGCCGATCCCATTTCATTTATTATCATTTTGACTCTTTTTCTTTTTTATAAGCTTTCCATTCAGGATCCCAAACTCCAAAATAACACATGGAAGTTAGTTCAATAGCAGAATTAATTTCTTTTAGAGTTGGATATGCTTTTTGATAAGCTTTTTCAACTAATTCAGCGCAGTTTTCTGTGAATTCTTGGATTTTTGGGTGATATGCTATTAGAGCTCCTACTCCTATATAAGCTCCTGCTGCAAATGTAAATAAAGTGTTTACAATTATTGATTTTAGATTTTTTTTCTTTTTTTCATATTTCATTTTTTTCTAATCTGCATTTTATTATCATATTCTTTTTGCATATATTCAAATGTCTTTGTTTCCTTCTTAATTTCGAATACATGGTACCAAATTGTCTGATCTGCTATTTTAAAGTGAGCGTCTATTCTATCAAGATAGCCATCTTTTTGAAAATCATAACATGCATAGAGATATCCATTGCCTAGAAGCATTTTCATAACCGGTTCTTGGTTTTTAACTTTTAGGCTTATAGGCAGAAATCCTAACCCTAAAAATGTTATTGTACTGATAGTAAATATTATTTTTTCTAGATTATTTGTTTTTTTAATTATATCCACTATTTTCATTGACAAGGGGTAACCATCTGAGAATAATAATTTTATAGCGACATATATCGTGTTTTATTCAAAGAAATAGGGAATGAGTTTCTGCTCTGCCTTTCTTAAGTGGACCTGAAAAGTAGAATAGCTAATACCAGCCAGCTTTGCAAGGCTTGGCAAATCAGTTCTCCTAGGAGAATGATAATAACCATGTTTTATAGCTAACTCCATGGCTTGTTTTTGCTTCTCTGTTAAGTCAGGATGAAGTTTCATAATAGAAATTGATTTAATCCTTTTTTGCTGGATTGAGATTAATTTTCCTTTGCGTTCTTTTTGTAATATTTTAATAATCTTATTCAAAGGCTCTCTTCTAAAACAACCGATTGTAATAAGTTCATAACCATGTTCTGATATTAGAGCAGGAGCAAGATGAATTATCTCTTTATTATAAACATCCTTTGCATACATTGGCTCCTTAATAGTTCCAATAAAATAATCACCATTTAATTCTAAGTCAATTACTCTATCTTCTTTTTTTAATTCTTTTACAAATCTTTTCTTATTCTCTTCTTTACCAAGAATCGTACCTGTTATATGCACTATAATCCAGTCTTTTTCATGAAAATAGGAAAGAGCAAAACCAAATAGATTCACTTTGTACTTAGGAGTCTTGCTACCAATAAGCGTGCCTTCTCCACTAAACTTTATCTTTGCAACCCACATATAGAACACGATAAATGTCGTGAGTTAAAAAGTTTGTTATTTTTCTGTTCTCAAATTTTTCTCAAATCTTTATGATCCTCGGAAAATTTGCAATTAATTATTTTTTGTGAATGTTTAAATAACAAAAAATATATAAATAAGTTAATATTATTGAATAATATGAAAAGGAAAAACAAAGCCCAGGACAAAACCTTATTCACAGAACTCCTAGGCACAAGCCCAGAAATAAAAGCCTTAGACTTCTTATTAATACATAAAAACTATGATTATTCATTAACAGAGATAGCCAGGAACTCAAACATTGGGTACACAAGCATACACTTATTCTGGAAGAAATGGGTTAAACAAGGAATAGTAAAAAAGACAAGGAGAATAGGAAGAGCACAGATGTATGAGTTAAATAGAGAGAATGCTTTAGTGAAACAATTAGCAGAGTTGCATGACTTGGTGCTGAAGGATTTTGTGGATGAAGAGATAGCAAAGAGTAAAGTAAAGATAAAGAAACAAGCAATGACTAATAAAGCAAGAATAAAAGCTAGAACATAAAACTATTTTCTCAACCACTCAACCTGCTCCTTATCCAAATCAAGATATCTAGTTATCTTCTCTGCTTCTTGCTTGTTCTTCTTAAAAACAGGTCTTAGATAAGGTAAGGCATCTTGTAACGCTCTTTTAGTGCTTGTGTGCGTCTTATTACCTATTTTCTCAGCAATAGCCTTTTTCTTAGCATTCCTCTGCTTTGCAAACCACATCTTAAGAATCCTAGAAGTAGGTTTATAACTAGTAAAAGTCCTGTATTTTTCATCCTTTGAAAGAGCAATGCCTACGCTTAAGAGGTTATAACAATAAACATAAAAACGATAATACTGCCACCTCATAATTCTGCCTTTAAAAACATCTGCCCTGCTCAGCTCATCAAAGCCACGAGCTAAATCAGCAGGTTTAGTGTATTCTTTAGGCAGGTTCTCATCCATCCATAAGAATATCTTATCCAAATCCTCGTCAACATTGTCAAAACTGCTAAGAGCAACATCAACATCAGTGGTCTTAAAAACCTTTACCAAGGCTTGGATTATGCTATCAGTCTTATCCCTGTCACCATACTCTTCAACCTCTTTTTTAGTAAGCCTCTTATCACAAGCAAGGCTTTGCAAGTCATTAATGGCAGCTCTTAAATCTCCCCCCGTTCTTCTAGCAATAATGGTAAGAGCCTCCTCATCATACTTTATTTTTTCTTCTTTGCAAATTTTTTTCAAAAATTTGAGAACCGATGTATATGGTCGTGTCCTGTACTCTAATAAAACAGACTTTCTTCTAAGACCAGAGAACTTCCTATCATAAGGGTCATTAGCAACCAGAATGATAGGGAAAACACTGCTATCAACCAGCTTAAGAATAGCCTGAACCCCTCCCCTATCCTCTCTGCCAGTAATACCATCAAGCTCATCAACAAGAATGATTTTACTCTTAAAAAACAAGCTGGCCTGCTTAGAAGCACTACCTACTAACGAATTGATTTGGTCAGCATTCCTTTTATCACTAGCATTAATCTCAACTAGTTCATAGTCTAAGTCATGGGCTAATGCATAAACACTAGAAGTCTTACCACCACCACTGCCTCCATAAAGAAGAAGAGCCTTGCCCTTTTTAAAATGAGTAACAAACTTTTTTAACTCATCCAATACAGCAACATGACCCTCAATATCAGAGAGCTTCTTAGGCAAGTATTTTCTAGTCCAAGAGGTTGATTCCATGCTAAATAAGAAAATAGTATTGGTTTATTAAGGTTGTTGAAATAAATCATTTGAGATATATCGAATCAACAAAATCCTGAGTTGCTTCTAAGAACGCATAATGGTCCCTTTTTTCAAAAGCCTCTCTCATTTTTTTAACACGAGGTCTATAGTAATACCATACTGGATGAAAGAAAAGGAATTCAGGATTTTCGCGTTCTTCAGGTGTTAAAGCTAGTTCAGCAATATTGTCTTTCACTCTTTGCTCATCTTTAACTTCAAATTCTTTCAGTATATTCTCAGCTTCTTTTAGAACTTTTTCCATGTCACCATACGGAATAACTTTTATTATAGGAGGGCTCATGCCTTTTGCTCCATACCCTTCACACACCATTTCAATAAAATCATGACTCATATTGATACCTCTTGAGAGTAGAAATTAGAAATTCTTTATAAATTTTTATACGGCTGCCGGGAGTTTCGTCAAAGCGAAGCTTTGCGAAAGTCAAAAACTTCGTTTTTGTTCTCGAACCCGGGCAACGACCTTGGGAGGGTCGCGTCATTTGCGGCTCTGCCGCAAGCTCAAAAGAGTTTTTTCTCTTTTGTTGTAACCACTAGACCACAGCCGTGTAATTAGATGGGTAAGTAGCACCTTATTTTAAAGATAGTGATAAACTTTAAGAATACTCCTTAATTCCCTCTCTGCATGATTATTGGAATAACTGGCAAGGCCAACACAGGCAAGTCAACCTTTTTCAAAGCAACAACTCTAGCAGAGGTTGAGATAGCTAATTATCCTTTTACAACAATTGCTAAGAATGAAGGCGTAGGCTTTGTAAAAATTCCTTGTGTTGACAAAGATTTTAATGTTAAATGCCAACCAAAGTTTGGTTTTTGTATGGATAATAATCGTTTTATTCCTGTCAAACTAATAGATGTTGCTGGTCTTGTACCAGGAGCTCATGAAGGCAAGGGAATGGGCAATCAGTTCTTGAATGACTTGAACCAGGCAGATGCTTTAATCCATGTTATTGATGTTAGTGGTGGTACTAATGAAAAAGGAGAGCCTGTTGCTAAGGGCAGCTATGACCCTGCTGAAGACATTAAATTCTTAGAAGTAGAGCTAAACCATTGGTATCATGACATTCTTAAGAAAGGCTGGGATAGACTTGCAAGACAGATACAGCAAGAGCACTCCCAAGTACAAAAAGTGCTTGCAAAACAACTGTCTGGTATGGGAGTTGATGAGGACTTAATGGAACAAGCCTTAAAAGCAACAGAGTTAAAGGATAAAGCAGTGATTCAATGGAAGGATGAGGACTTGTTCAAACTAGCAGGTTTCTTAAGAAAAAAGACCAAGCCAATGATAATAGCTGCTAACAAGATAGATGTGCCAGGAGCAAAAGAAAACTATGAGAGACTAAAGAAAGAGTTCTCTAAAGAGATAATTGTTGCTTGCAGCTCAGAATCAGAATTAGCTTTAAAAGAAGCTCATAAGCATGGAATGATAAAATATGTTCCTGGGGAAAAAAGCTTTGAGGTGATTGATGAGAGCAAGCTGAATGAAAAGCAGAAAAAAGGCTTGGACTTCTTAAAAACAAATGTTTTAGCCAAGTTTGGAGGAACAGGAGTGCAGGGAGTACTTAACAAAGCAGTGTTTGACTTATTAAATCATATAGCTGTTTATCCTGTAGCTAACAGTAAATTAACAGATAAAGACGGCAATGTGCTGCCAGACTGCTTCTTAGTGCCCAAAGGAACCAATGCATTGGAATTTGCTTATAAAGTGCACACAGACATAGGAGACAACTTTGTGAAAGCAATCAACTTGAAAACAAAACAGCCAGTAGCCAAGGATGCACCATTAAATAATAATGATGTGATAGAGATAATGACGAGTAAGTGATTCTTCTCGCGAACAAAGTGAGCGAGCGAATAAATGTTTAAATAACAAATTTATTACTTTTTAGTAGTTATAAAAACGAAACATTTAAATACCTTTTTTCAATCCACTTATTTATGAATAAACAAGAACTTGAAAAATTAAAAGAATATATCCATAATTTGCCTTTTTCAGAGAAATTAGTAAGAGATTTTATTGAAGCATTGCAAGGCAGCGGTCATGGTAAATGGTATGAAAATAATTTTGATGCTCAAACCATCCCCTTAGAAGAAATTTTATCTGTGCCTAACTCTCCAGTAGGTGGATACGGCTTAAGAATATATCAAATAACAGAAGGCCCTGGCAAACATATTGTCACTGATTCTCCTTATAGTTCTA
Source organism: Euryarchaeota archaeon SM23-78 (assembly GCA_001595785.1). Lineage (GTDB taxonomy): Archaea > Nanobdellota > Nanobdellia > Woesearchaeales > SM23-78 > SM23-78. The sequence continues at coordinate 40,957 of LSSJ01000023.1, read as the reverse complement.
AAATATCCTTGGAAGTACCCAAGAACAAAATTTATGTTACCTTTGACAATTTCATGGACTTATCAGGTGTTCTTGCTACATATATCTATAAAAGAGATAAACAAAACAAATTCGAAAGAATTGATGAAATTGTTCATAGTGTAGCTTAACTTCTTTGAAATAAAAACAGAAATTACAAGCGCCTTATTCGCCGGCGAGGCTTACTTCTTCTTAATCAATCCATACTTATCCAGGATGTCTTTGTACTTCTGAAAGTCCTTACTGGCTTTAAAGCTTCGCTTCTTTGCGGGTGTTAACTGCTCTATCCATTTATGAGTTATTTTTAATACTTCCACAACATCTTCGTCAAGCGCAGGCTCCTCATAGTTCTCTGCATTTATCATAACAGTATCCATAGGTTTTCTCTTAAAAACATTTAGTTTGCCAAAGAACTTGGTTAACAAGCCTTCTCTTCTTTCTATAAGCTCTGCTTCCTCATCTTTTAACTCCCCAATCTCTTCCTCTGCCTCAATAATCTCTTTTTCAGTCTCCTCTATATCATCCTCCATTGATTTTAATTTAGCCATTTCCTCAGGAGTTAAGTCTTCTGTTCTTTCAGCTTCATCTATTAATCCTTTTCTAAAAGTGAAAAGTCTTTTTAGGAATCCTGGCTTTTTGTACTCAACATGAACCTCTGTGGGGCTTATATCAGGGATTTCCTCATCATACCTTCTTTTTCTAAGAGGTATCCTGACTCGTATACCTTTTCCAGCTTCGCGCTCTCTTGACCTTCTTTTCTCAATATAACTCCCTAAATCCTTATGAAAATCCTTTTTTGCTATCTTAACCACCCTTGAGTGTTATATTTAAGCAATAGATAGGAGTTATTTATATACTTTTCTGAAGAATATTCAATAAAAAGAGTATTAACTTACTAAATATATTTTTTGGCCTTTTTTGTACTCGTGTGAAAATATCCAATTTTAAAAGAGATTTAGATACATTCTTTTCTATTGCATATGTTAAATTTATATCAAATCTTATGGCATATCCAACTTCTACTATTTCATCAGGATCAAACTTACATAAAAGCTTTGTTGTAAATTTTGGAGGTATATTACTGTTAGAAATTGTACAGTTTCCTTTGATATGACCTTCAGAAGTTGTATAACCTATCACAGTTAAAGATTCAATTGTTTGGTTCAATCTATTTTTCAAAATTGCTTGAACTATACCATTATCTAAAACATAAAAGGACTCACAAAGAAGTTTTGGGGGAGCTACGTTACATCTTGAGGGTATGTGATAACCTATATTTATAGGATTACTATAGTGAACAGAGAGAATGCCAACACTACATATAACTAAAAGAATAATGATAAGACTCACTATTGATAAAGTAGATATTTTTTTCTTCATTTTGGTACATAATTTATTTTAAGATATTAACTATATAAAACTGTTGCTAAATTACTTTATTTCTCACTGGACATTTCTCCGTGAGCCTTATAAATGCTCGTTCTCTCGTTAATTTATGCTTCCATCAACTAAAGGTGAGATGAAACCAAAATTAACTCCAGAACTCGCAGAAATAGTCGGCATTATGATGGGGGATGGATGTTTATATCTTGACAGATTAAACAAATACCAAACTGTTATTTCATTTAATAAAGATGAGAAGGATTATTTAGTTTATGTAAAAAACCTTTTTGAGAATTACTTTGATGGATATAAGTTCTGTATTACTGAAACTAAAGATGAATTATTGCTTAGAAACACCTCTGTTTTTGTGGGAAAACAATTAGAAGCTGTTGGTATTTGTGTAGGAAATAAAATAAAGAATAAAATAACCCTTCCTTTTTGGATTTATCAAGAAAACATAAGCATTATTCGATTTTTAAGAGGATTTTTTGATACAGACGGCTGTGTTTATCGTAAATATGATAATTTTCTTCAAGTTCAATTTAAATTAGCTTGTGAAGAAACGCTTTCTTCAGTTTATAAATTGTTAGTTCAATTGGGTTTTCATCCTTCAAGAATTCAAAGAGAAAGTAACAAGAATAATTTTTCTTGGAAATTTTATCTCTGTCGTCAATCTGAAATTCGCAGGTTTTTTCAACTGTTTTCTCCTAAGAACCTAAAGCATGTTAAAAGATATCTAAAGATGAAAAAATAAGAGCAGTTATGGGGACGCTGGGATTCGAAATCCTGAGGTGTCTGCTCTTGCACACCTGCCCAGATCTGATGGTGCCTTCCTCAGAACGACGCACCAATGGTTTAATCATTGACTTTCGTCTCATCGCTCCAAAACTGGAGCCATCCATTATGACCAGGCTTAATAGCCTAAAGCCTTCTAGCCAGGTTATACTACGTCCCCGCACTCTAATAGGGGAGAAAGAGTGTTTTTAAAGGTTGCTATTAAAAAGGTTTAAGCCTGCTAAAATCCTTATTTCATTTCTATATTTTGAGTTCATAATATTAATAATTAGAACATGTTTACAGTTTTTTCATGACATTATCAAGTAAGGTTATGGTGGAATGGATCAAACAAGGCTGTGAAAAAGGAGCTGTTGAACTCCTAATTGGACTGGATGTTTACTATCTTACTCCTGCCCGTGTTCCTCCAAGTGATGATGATTACTATCCTGTCTTTTTAATGCCAGGTGAGAATCGAGCAGAGGCTATAGCCAAGATGACCAAAGATCCCTTTTGTTCCCATGAAGCAACTTTCAAAATACCTAAAGGGGATGAGTCCATTGATGAAGCTGCATTATCAAAATTAAATATTTATGCCTCAGAAAGAGTTCCAACTTACTTAATCAATAAGTGGTTATATGATGATGACTAATTCTCCAAACAGAAAACTATATAAACCTCCTTTCCAGAGAATTGTTGCATGCAAATAGTTAATATTCCTGTGGAGAAGTACTTCTATACTAAAGACGGTACTGTTATCAAGCACTTAGGGGAATTACCTGAGGCTTTAAGAAATATGAGTCCTGAGACTTTTGCTCATCATGTGGATGAATATAAGAATGATTTTCATGATTGGATTAAAGATGTTTTTGAACTCTCCACTCTTGCAAGAAAAATAAGGAATATTAAGAGAAAAGAAGACATGGCCAAGCATGTTTTTATTGAGATTTTTTCTTAACCAAGAACAATTTCATATGTATTCAGAATTTTTTCTGTTAAATCATGCTGGTGTAATCCTAGATAAACCGAACTCCCGTCTTTACACATAATCATATCCTCAGGATGCCATGAAATCATTTTTTCAGTTTTTTTATTTTCATAAGGAGACCATCTTATTATTGCTTTGCTAGTATCTGTGGGTTTAAATCCTTTTATCTTTAAGGAGAAATCTAATAAATTGTATTTTTTTCTTCCTAAACGGAGTTGAAAACCACTCCCGGGTTGTATTTGTACTACATCTATTATTCCTTCCCTCTCTATCATTTCAAGGAAGTCTGGTGTTATGAAAAAAAGTTTTGTGTGCCTTTTCCTATATCTGTCTACTTCTTCTTTTTTTAGCTCTTTCTTACTCACCACATAATTAATTATGGGTTTGTCAGGGATTTCTATTAAGTCATATCTCTTAAAAAATAAATCTACTGCTTGTTCCAAAGTTTTTTTATCTTCAGATTCTGAGTTAGCATTAATTATTAATTTATTCCTTGCATTTCTTTTACTCTTCTGAACCAATTTTTTAAAGTATTCTTTTTCCATTGTTGTTTTCCTCATATGCTGAAGTGGTAATAAAATAAGAAATAAATATTTTACCTTTTCTTTTTCCTTCTTCTAGGCCTGGTCTTAGGTCTATAATAATGATAGCCTTTCTCCTCGATAATATCAAAGAAGAGCAATACAAGTAAGATTAACACTATTAATAGCACAATGTTTATGTGTGTGCAGTAAGCGTTCCAGTAGCCTAGGATTCCAACCGGTCTTTTGTTAAGCACTCTTAAAGTCATTATTGGACTGTCTGTTACTCCTCCTTTATTATCATTGGCTGTGAACACTATTCTTTCTGTTCCTGCCCAGTTATGCTCTGGTCTAAGGGTTGCCATGTTTCCTTCTATGCTTACGTGTATGTGATAAGGCTGGCTTGCTGTATAGCTAAGCACATCCAGGTCAGGGTCTGTGAAGTACTGGTCTAGGTTGATCTGATAAGGTGTGTTCATCCTCCACTCATGCAGTAGAGCAGTTTTATTCTCAAGAGGGGCAGGCTCCTCATAAAATCTGGTGGTATCAGGGTTGCCTATAAGGATTATTGCTAGTATGCTTATTATTAAGAGGAAGATTAAGATTATGTTAACAATCTTTATCACTCTTATCTTGCTTGCTTTTATCCTCCTAATCTTTAAGTTTGGCTTGAATCTTAGCACAAGCACAATTATTAGCATTATGCATGCAAGTCCTGCTATGATTAATGTAACAAGTCCGCACAAACCAATCCTTGAGTAATTAAAGTTGCTTATGTAATCAATGGCTTTCACAATGAAGTTCTTGTCTTTTAACACAATCCAGAACTGTCTGTGGTAATTAATGTCAAGCTCTTCTTCTTCTTGTACAAGGCTTATGGTTAAGCTTAACCTGTTAAGATAGGTTCCTTGCTTGTAATCAGCATAATCCATTGGGTACACATGGACGACTTTGGTTTCTCCTGGTTCAAACTCCATGGTTTCCTCATCTAAGTAGACAAACCTTGATTCTAGTTCTCCTAGTTCTAATTTATAAGTACCTCCTCTTAGACCTGTATTTTGCAAGAGCATTGGTATGCTTGCAGTATCATAGTTAATCCTGTACTTGTCATGTAAGAGGTCAACATTATAGCAACTCCTCTGGCTCAGACTCTCCAGATCTACTCTTATCTCATGAGTTTGGTAAGGAGGTCTTTGCTGCTTTACAATTATATAGGAAGTTTGTTGTGCATCAACACATGGGAAGTTGGCTATTACAGGAATATTAACATTCTGGCTTGGCCTTAGTCTTACAAAGCGGTTCTCTTCCATTACTCTAATCCAGCCAGGACTGTCAGTGATTATCTCATAGGCTTCTTCGTATAAACCATCATTCCTGATGTTTAAGGTATAGTATTTTTCTCCACAGCAGTCCTTGTCAGTAATCTGGCCTTCCCATCCTTCAAGTGTGACTTTTGAATCAAAGCAATCATTAACTCTTAGTTTGAAATTCTTTTCCTTGTACATGTCTCCGTACTCTGTGCTTACACTTAATGAGATATCATACTCACCAATCTGTTCTTGAGTTGGTGAAATAAGAAGAACCACTGAATCTTCTTCTCCGCCTTCTAAGTCAAGTTGGTCTTGGCTTAGCTGCACAAATTCAGGAGCTGTTAAGCGCAGATAATATTTATTAGGGGTTTGTGCAAGATTGGTAAAGGTAAGTACTGCTTTTTTGGTTACTTCTTCACATGCATTAATCTTAAACTCTTCTGTTGTGATTGCAAAGTCATAGTCTCTCTCAATAATAAAACTCTCAAAACCTCGCTCATGATTATTGCCTTTTTCAGAACTAACCATGAATGGGTAGTCTATCTTACCATAACGTGATAATGGAAACTTTACATAGATATAGATGGTTGCTTGCTGGTCAGGCGCAAGGCTTACTTCTTCTTCACTTAGAGCAGTGTATTCCAGATGAGCTTCTGGTGTTATCCTGAAGGTATCTGTGAAGTCACCAACATTCTGCAAGTCCACTTGTATTACTACGATGTTTCCTGGAAGGATTACATCATTAACCACTTTGCTAGTGAACTTAATATTCTGACACTTGCCTGAAACAATCTCTTTAAAAATTTCTTTGCTTCTTCCATAATTGGTTCTTACCTTTACAACATAATAGGTGTTTAAGGGTTTATCACAAGGAATATTAATATATACATACACCTTGTTGTCTTCTCCTGGAACAAGCTCAAAGGTGTCATCGCTTAGAGTGATTAGGTCTCTTATGGGAGAGTACACTTCTACTTTGAACAGGGCTTCAAAATCACCTATGTTCTTTACTTCTAATATATCTGTTCTTGTGCTGCACTGACAAGCCTTTACATTTACTTGTGGGTAAGGGCTTTCTAATGAGAACTCATCAGTTACTTTGTTAACAATAAGTGCTGCCTGTACAGGGTTTAGCAGAAGTACAAGCATTACAAGTAACATCAGGCAAGTTTTTGTTTCCAGGATTTTTTTCATGTTAAACTCCCCCCATATATTTTAATAATAAGTTTCTATATCTTCTTCAAAATCAGGTTTGAGTTCTTCCTCAAACTCTTCTCCTTTTCTTCTTATTTTTCTAAAACCAAAGATTATTGCAATCAGAATGATTATTACTAGGATTATTATAAGTACAATCTTGAAGGCTTTTATTAGCAAGGAAGTGCTTTCCTGTTCTGGTTCTTGAAACGGACCTATTGGTCTAGCTACAAGTTCAAAGCTTGTTTCTGAAAAACCTGTTCTTACATCAACAGGAATTACAACTCTTCCTGTAACCTTTTTTTCAACAGCAAGGTAGAAGTAAACGGTTTGTTGCTCACCAGGCTTTAGGGTTATTTTATCAGAAGGATCTATTCGGTAAGTCCCTATGTTTTTTATAATCTCAGAATCAGGAACAATATCATAGGTCTTTTCCCTTGTTCCTGTATTCGCAATTCTTATCTGGTAGATAACGCCTGGCTCATCAACAACTATCTCTCTGTAAGGAGTATAATCAATGCTGGTGTTCAGAATTTCAGTATCCACTTCTGCGGTTACTGCAGTTGTTAATAAGAGCAGCATTCCCACCATGAATATTCCTATTGTTATGTGTTTATCCATTTTATTCTCTTCAGAGAATAGCAAATAATTTATAAAGCTTTCGATTATTAACCATTCCAGAGTGGTTAAAGAGAACTTAGTAGTACTGAGCAGGCTCACTGCTCTTCACACTATCAACATATTTTTTTATACCGATGATAAGACCTACTAATATTAAAACTATTAAGCCAGCTATTAGGAGAACTCTAAGACTAAAAAACCATAAGAAACTCTTATCCATAACTTCAGGCTCCTTAACATTGGATATGAGTAAAATTCTTTGAATTTCTTCTCCGCTTTGGATACTCACAACAAAAACCCTTTCCCCAGGAATAACATCCATATCATTATAAGCACCGACGTATAAATCCATTATTCTCTCGCTCTCACTTGGAACAATGATTAAGCTGCCAGGTTCAAACCTTGCATAACCCCAGCTCTTATCAATGCCTGTGACAGAAAAAATGTATTCCTTGTCATTGAATTCTCTATTAGAAATTTTTATTGGAAAAACTGCCTCTTGTCCTTTATAAACATCCTGGATTTCCATTACATCAATAAAGGTGTTGCCAATGGTTTCATTGTTGTCAATAATCATTTGACAGTAAGGGTCAGGCACTACTCTGATGCTTGTAACACCCGGAATAACCTCAAATTCGCCAAATAAGTTCATAAAGCTGGCTTCAACAAATATATTATAATCATGCATTGGAACACACACAGGTGCTCTTAAAAAGAACTCAACTGTTTGTGCTGTGCACACCTCAAGATTATCAACATATCTAACTGATTCTATGCCTAGCTCTGGAATAATAACCCTTATCTTCAGGTTTCTTATGTTGTGCTCTCTGTAGTTATACAAAGTAATTATGGTGTTAAAGGCTCGTCCATTAAAAACAAAGTCAGCAGGATTTGTATTTATACTTTCAATGTATAAATCACAAGCATCTCCCAAACCATTTCTCTCTGCATCTCTTTGCATTGGATTAGGGATATAAGGACAATTATCCTCTATGTCTACCACTCCGTCACAATCAGTGTCTGGTAGTAATGGGCGTCCTACTCCTAGGCTAATAGCGCATGTTTGTGCTGAAATAAGGTTTACACTGAGAAGTGCTGCTATGAAGGTTATGAAAATAATAACAATTGACTTTTTCATTTTTACCACTGGGAAATAGTTATGTATTTAAAAGTTTTTTGTTTTACACTAAAAATTATACAAACCAAACACTTTAATACCAGAACGCTTTTGCTCTTCCCTATAATCACCAACATAATTAAAAACATCCTTACCAAAAACTCCGCCAACACCCAGCTTAAAATTCTTAAAAAGCTTAACAGCACCAATCACCTTTAAGTTGTAAGATGTGCCATCGATTAACTCAGGCTTAATACTACACTCAGCAATCTTGTCAATAGGACGGAAGAAAAGAAGCTTACCTCCAATGAATAAAGCAAACCTACTGTCGCTGTCCCTGCCAAGATCAATAAAGGCTTCTCCACCATAAACATAGTTCCAGTCACTCTGAGTAAGAATCTTGAAATCAGCCCAGGTAACATTATCCTCCAAGGTCTGAGACTGATTATGAGCACCGCCCAAAGCCAGAAGAGCAAAAGCATCCTTTCCAAACTTACTAGCAAAACCTGCTTTTCCCAGAAATAACAAATCATTATTATTATATTTAATTAAAGGATGTGATAAAGCACTCCATATATCAGTGTTGCTTTGACTAACATTGGAGTAACTAACCTCTGCACCAAGTGCTAAGGGCGCAACACTATAGATTCCACCTGCTCTTAAGTTAATAATGTCAATATTTTCTTTCCATAGATTATTAAATATGTTACTATGATTATTATAAATTGTATTAAAGTGCACAAGTGCTTTTTCATCAAGACTCATATGAACATCTATTTCTCCTGACCAGAATCTGAACTGAGGGTCAGTAGGAGTGTCCACATCATTAATATCCTCTATACCTACGCCAAGATAAATCCTAGAATTACTTTTTTTCTTCTCTTCTTTCTCCTCGGCAAAAACGGGTTTTGGCTCTTCTTCAGGAAATACTGGTTCTGGCCAATCAATTGCAGGTCCTAAATCTATTGGTCCTGGAAGCTCTGGCATAGGCTCTGCTCTAACAATCCTGTATCTTAGCCTCATACCAGCTTTTTTAGGCACATGTTCTCCTTTTTCAAGCTGAATACTGAAATCCCCTTGGGTGCCTGGTTTTACTTTAAACCTTTCAAAGTCAAATTTATCATAAAAGGCTTTTCCACCGAGTTTTAAACCATTTTTGTATACTATTATATCAGCCACATACCCATCAAGGGTTTTCTGAGGCTCAACAAGTCTTATCTTTCCTCCTTCTGGAATCTCAACAACAATTTCGTTCTTCTTTCCTTTGGATTGATCAAAAGTAACATGCCTATATTCTTGGTGAACCTTTCCTCTCCTATTAAGAACATCAAAGTCAGGAGGATTAAGAGTGTGTTTGTCTGCTATTACTAATTTTTTTGCTCTTTCAGCTCTTCTTTGTTCTTTTTGTTTTTGCATCTCTTCGTACTTTTCTTTGGTCATATAGGTTTCTGGATTTGGGTACTCTGTTTCTATTCCTAATATATCTGCCCAAGCCTTTATTCTTCTTTGGAACCAGTTATCTTTTTTCTTTTTCTTCTGGTCTTCTTTTTTTATTTTTTGCTCTTGTTTTTTCTGAACGTATGGCATTGCATTTACTTCTTGGCTTAAAACCCCTAAGCCTACCGGTATTAGCATAGAACCCATCAGGATTAGAGAACCAGCTTTTTTTATTCTTTTTTCAAGACTTAGTTCATCAGGAGATTGATTGAAATAATCGATTATTTTCATTTCTTTGTCGTGGAAGATACAAACATTTATAAATCTTTCGTTTATTAACCACTGTGAAGTGATAATAAAATATTTAAACTATTCTTATTTTCTTTTCTTACAATGATAGTTATAATCGGAGCAGGACCTGTAGGATGCTATCTTGCTAGCCTTTTGGCTGAAGAGTTTGAAGTAACAGTGTTTGAAGAGCACAGAAGTGTAGGGCTTCCAATCCAGTGCACAGGCATAGTAACCCAGGAAATATATAAGTTTGTTCCTAAAAAGAATAACTTTGTCATTAACCAAGTGGGTGATGTAAGAATATATGCGCCTAACAACAAGCATATTAAACTAAAATTAGAAAAACCAGACTTAATCATAGACAGACAGAAGTTTGACACTTACTTTTACAAACAAGCAAAAAAGAAAGGAGTAAAGTTTGTTTTTAACCACAGGTTTATCTCGCTGAATAAGAACAGTTTATCAGTCATGGACTTAAAAACAAAGGAAATCAAAAGGGTTAAATATGATTATCTCATAGGAGCAGATGGCCCTCTAAGTGCAGTTGCTAAGAACACAAGGATAATCAAAAAGAGAAATTACTTTATAGGATTACAAGCGATTATAAAAAAGAAGAACAACAACATTATAGATTTCTATCCTTTAAAACAAGGCTTTGCATGGGTAGTTCCAGAGGATAGAAATACTTTAAGGATAGGGGTTGCATCCAGAACCAACCCAAAGGGTTGCAATGAAAAGTTAAAAAAATTATTAAAAAAATATAAAGGAAAGATACTTGCAAAGCAAGGAGGACTAGTACCTCTCTTTGATCCTTGGTCCAGTATTAGCAAAGAAAACATCTTCTTAGCAGGAGATGCTGCTGGCTTTGTAAAAGCAACAACAGGGGGAGGACTTGTTCCTGGACTTAAATCAGCAGAGATACTGGCGCATAGCATAAATAATAATCTGAGCTACGAAGCAGGAATATATCTGCACTTATACCCAAGTTTATGGTTGCACCTTGAGATGAGGAAGCTAATGGATTCATTTACAAAAACAGAATGGAACCAACTAGTAAAGGATTTGAAAACTAAGGAAGCAAAAAAAATGTTGCAAAAAGTGAGTAGAGATAAATTATTTCAATTATTACTAAGTGTTGCACTGAAAAAACCAAAAATAATGAAGTATGGAATAAAGCATTTTGGTGCATTATTTTAAATTTAAAGGATGATAAATAGAAACATTAGTATCTCCTTTTTTTGAATCGATACTCATATGACTTCTAAGAAACTTGCATACTAAAGTCACATAATACAATCCAAAACCAATGCCTGATTTACTGCCAGTCATCCCTAGTTTTAAGTAATCTGAGAGAGGTTTATCTTTGGGAAAACCGACGCCATTGTCATTAACATTAAACCTGATAAAATGCCCATCTAAACCTTTTTCATCAGAGATAAACACAAGATTAGAAATATCTTTTGAAAACTTGAATTCAGACGCGCTTAGGTGAACCCTTCCATTTTTCTTTTCTCCCCAATCTAAGCCATGGCTAATGCTGTTTTTTGTTAGGTTATAGAGCACGCTATAAACTAAACCTATACGAGTATTGAACCATAACTTATCATCAAGTTGGACGGCATAGGAGATTTTGGTTTTGTTTTTATCAGATACAGCGCTTATTATTCTTAATTTAGATTTTATATCGTTTTTGTTTCTTTTAAAAAGGGAACATCTTTCATCATATTGTGTTAGGATTGTAATAGAAGAGAAAAAAGACATTATATGCTCAGTTATATGGTTTTTTATATCTGGATTTTTTTTCACTTCTTTGTCTGTAATTTGACTTAATGTATAAACCTGTTTTGCAAGGTCATGACCTATTAACCTAGGCACAGTGTTTCTTTCTTCTAATGTTAAAGGATTCTTCATTGAGTAGTGAGGAATAAGGCGTGGTATATAAAATTTTCTAGTGGATGAGTCTTCTCATCACCATCTTAAACAATATCTTTAACGCCCCAAAGAACGAGCCCTCTCCTTTTCTCATAGAATAACCAGTGTACCTAATAGTCACAGGCACCTCTTTATACTTTATCTTCTTTTTTGCTATCTCTTCTACTATCTCAGAGGCATGCTCCATCCTGTCAGACTCAATCCTTATCTTCTTAGCAGCCCCTCTATTCATCACTCTAAAACCATTATGAGCATCACTCAGTTTCACACCATAAAAAAACCATTGTACAAGCACAGACCCTTTTAATAAGAAACGCCTGCCAAAAGGCATTTTGGTTTTTCTCAAGAATCTTGAGCCAAGAGTAACATCAACCTTTCCACTGACAACAGGCTTTAGCATTGAGGGCAAGTCCTCTACTCTGTGCTGGCCATCACTATCAAAAGTCACAATATACTCAGCCCCTTTTTTAAGGGCAAACTCAATGCCTGTTCTAAGAGCGGCCCCTTGGCCACGATTAATAATGTGCCTAAGCACAAAGACCTTTTTCTTATTAGCCTCCTTATAAGTATTATCCTTACTACCATCATCAATTACAACAATGAACTTATAACCAGCTCTTTTTAGTTCCTTAATAACCCTGCCAATACTCTTCTCCTCATTATAAGCAGGGATTACAAAGAAGATTTTCTTGTTTCTGTAAGGGTTCTTTTTCATTTTTCCATGAAAAAATAATTACCAATATGAGGGAAGCCTCCTTTGCCTCCCCCTTTCATCTCAATTATTTTAGCTTCAATTATATTAAAATATGGTTCAAAGAGTTGTTTTAATTCATCTATTGATGAATAATAAATTGTTGTTCCCACAGGACTTTTTCTTATCTTTTTTCCTTTTTCATCAAAATCAGGGCTTTGCTCATTAAAACAAGCAGATAGGTATTTTCCTCCTGGTTTTAGCAGATTTGCAACATCCTGAACATATTTCTTCCTCTTCTCAAAAGCCACATGGTGGAGGAACCCAAATTCTAAAACAAAGTCAAATTTTTCTTTTATTTGTGACAATTTATCAATGTCCAATACAATGAAGTTGATGTTAACACCTTTTTTAGCTGCATTTTCTTTTGCATACCCTATTGCTTTTTCTGAGAAATCAATACCAGTCACATCAAAGCCTTTACTGGCTAAGCATATACTGTCAGTTCCTTCACCACACCCAATATCAATGGCCTTACAAGGCTTGATTATTTTTTTCTCAACTAACTCAACCAAGCCCTGCTGTGGCACTTCTCTAGTCCAAACAGCTCCTGGCTCTTCATAAATTTTTTCAAAGACTTCTTTCTCAGATTTCATTTTCCTTCTCGCGAGCACAGTTATTATTTTTTATATTCTTAATTTAAACTTAAACTTTCATAGGTCCTCAAACGCCGGATTGGCTTACCTAGTTTTACAACTTAACCTCTTCCCTCTTTATAAACTTCCTATGCCACAATTCAAAGTTGAGCAATGTCCAGAGCTGCCTTGCATAAAACAGTTTTCCCTTGTTATAGTTTTCAATAATCTTCTTAACATAATGTGGGTCAAGAATGCCTTCCTTGTAGAGTTTAGTTGGGCTTAACAGGTCGCTTACTATGCTTTTTAACTCCTTGTTCAGCCAGTTCTCAATAGGCACATGAAAGGTCTGCTTCTTTCTCTCAACAATGTTCTTAGGCAGATGTTTTCGTAGTGCTCTTTTAAAAATATACTTGGTGGTAAAGAATCCTTTAAGTTTGTATTTGCTTGGCATTCTAAAAGCAAGCTCAACAATTCTGTGGTCAAGTAAAGGCACTCTTGCTTCTATGCTCTTAGCCATGGTCATACGGTCAGTTTTCATAAGAAAACTCTCGCCAAGCAGTTTTTTAAAATCAAAGAATTGTAATTGCTTCATATAATCTCTTTTCTTGTTAAAAAACTCTTTATTTATGTTATTATAGTTAATTTTTTGATAACACCCTCTCCTAAGTAAGTTTCTTCTCTCATCATCATCAAACATACCCACAAGATCATAGTAAGCCTTGGCTTTGTTCTTTTTCATATCCTTAATTACCATGTTACCTCTTTTATAAGCAGCCTTGCCAAGATCAGAGGAGTATTTATAGAATTTATCCCATATTTTAAGAGGAATACTTCTGTTAATAATAGGACCAAAAACATTAAACAAAGGAATCTTGCTAGTAGCATTAGTTGCTTTTAATATTCTGTATTGGTCATAGCCAGCAAAGATTTCATCCCCACCATCACCTGTTAGTATAACAGTAGAGGTCTTCTTAGCAGCCTCTGATAAGAGAAGAACAGGGATAAGTGCAGGGTCTGCCATTGGCTCATCAGTGTGCCACACGATTTGGGGTAAGAGTTTGACAACATCAGGCTCTATTAGGAATTCCTGGTGCTTTGTTCCAAAAAGCTCGCTTATCTGCTTTGCATACACAGTCTCATTAACCTTTTCTCCATGAAGAAAACCCACGCTGTAAGTCCTGATAGGAGCATTGCTTTTTTCCTCTTCTCTTATAAGATTCATCATAAGCACAATAGCACTGCTGTCAAGACCTCCGCTTAGATAAGCACCAAGAGGAACATCACTGATAAGCCTTTTCTTAACAGAGTCCTTTAATAATTCAAAAAGCTTTTTTTCATAAAATCCAAGACTCTTATTACTTTGCTTCTCGAGATTAACATTCCAGTACTTGCTAACAATTAGGCTCTTCTCTTTTAGATTAAACCTTATGAAATGACCAGGTCTAAGCTTTTTTATACCTTTGAACAAGCTCTCATAAAGGGGATTATAGCGAAGAGCAAAGTAAGCATTAAGAGCCTTTACGTTGATTTCTCTTTTTATAGTGCTCAGCTTTAATATGCTCTTAATCTCACTGGCAAAAACCAGGTTTCCGTTTTCAAAATAATAGTACAAAGGCTTGATACCAACCCTGTCCCTTGCAAGAATCAGTTCTTTGTTATTTGCATCATATATACAAACAGCAAACATGCCGTTCATAAACTTAAGAAAATTTTCTCCATACTCTTCATAAGCATGAACCATTACTTCTCCGTCACAGTTAGTCTTGAACTCATGCCCTTTACTTTCCAGCAGGGCTCTTAATTTTTGAAAATTGTATATCTCACCATTAAAGATTAAGAAGATATCCTCGTCCTCGTTTGTCAAGGGATAAATGCCTTTGGTAAGGTCAATGATGCTCAGCCTCCTCATACCAAGGGTTAGGCTTTTGTCACTGAAAAAAGCACTGTCATCAGGGCCTCTATGAGTAATGGCATCGCTCATCCTACGAGCAAGGCTCTTATCCTCCCAGTTAAAACCAACAATCCCGCACATAATAGTCTAGAAAGAGGAGAAGATGCTTATAAATAAGTTGTGATTTTTGGTTCTATCCAATAATTTTTTAAATAAAGAGATACATCTCTTTAAGCTATGAACAGAACAAAGGAGCTATCAGACTTACTTGAAATAAAAAGCTTTTTAGACCATAGGTATGAAGGTTATATAAACGGTTATTCTGAAATAACCTCTTTTATTGTAAAAAAAGAATTAAACTATCCTGTTCGAGGAGGATACTATCTGTCTAATGGGCTTGAAGAGATGCCTAGGGATAGAGATAAATTTCTGGATGCAATCCGTTATTGGAATGTTGATAACAATAGAAACATTATTGAATTAGCCCCTCAAAATAGTGGCTCTGATGAAAATGAAGCTTTGATAATCCCTTCTGGTTCAGAGGAAGCAAAAAAATATCTCTTTGACTTTGAACTTACCCGTTATATGAGATTCATGCACTGGTTTAATCCTGTTTATAGAAGAGTCTACAAGGAATTTCAGGATTATAAGAATAAGAGCAAACAAAATAATAGATTAAGTTTATAGCAATGGATTCTGCCCTCCATACATGGCTTGGAATCTACTATGCTTGAATTCTAATGAGAAAATATCATTATTACAAGCGGTTGACCTCATCTTTACAACACTAATCTCTCTTACAACATTCCTTCTAAAAGGAGTGAGCCTTAAGTGAATAATTGCATCGCACAAGAATTCTTCTATCTCAAACTCACTATACCTGCTACTCTGAGGCTGAGATTCAGATATTAGAAAAGAAGTAACATCCAGGTCCCTTAAGAACTCGAACAAGTAGAACAGTTCAATCCTAGGATTCTCAAACCTTGAAAGAACGTAAAGAGCACTTAGAGAGTCAAGGCAAAATAAGTTACAGTTAGCCTCTTCTTTTATCCTCTTAATCACATTCTTAATAACATTAAGCCAGCTCTTATTATCAGCTGTCTTGACATCCTTTATCTCCTTTCTAATACATCCCATATCGACCATTACTAAACCACCGCCTCCTTTACTCTTTAGCTTACTAATAACTGTTCTGAGCTCTGCCAAGTCATTAATAATAACCAGGCTTGCCTTAGTCATATCAAAGTTCATATTAATCATTTGCTTGATAAGGGATTTATAGGATTGTTCAAGAGAACAATAAACACAAATCTTGCCTTTTAAAGCCTCGTGGTAGAGTACATTAAAGGCTAGAGAAGACTTCATGGTTCCTGCGCTTCCACTAATAAGAGTGATATGGCCTTCAGGCACACCACCCTGAATATTCTCGTCTAAGCCCTGTATATATAGAGGTATCCTCTTTAGCTCCTTATTTCCAGAATCTATGTTTATCACTTTAACCAGTACACCTCTTTTTTCTTAATAATGTTTGTTCCTTTAGTATTATAAATCTTTTGTTTTTTTAAATTTTCCTCTTAAAAACAGTTACTCTTTCCTATGCACAACATCATCCACCTTGCCGGGCTTGGTGCTTACCACAATACTCTTGTCATCAGGTATATAGGCGCAACCCACAATCACTCCGTCAGTTCTGAACTGCCATATCTTTTTACCAGCCACCTTTCCAGGCTCCTGGGTAATTATATCAGTATAGTGTCCTGCCTGGTGCATAACGCCGCTAAGACCGGGCACATAATCAAGTACATAGCTACCCTCTGAGTCAAGCACATAAACATTATGGTCATAGCTGCCAATAACAACCTCTTTTTTCCCATCACCATCAATATCCTCTACTATTGGCTCACTAGCAACCCAGAAATCGGTCTCATAACTCCAGAGCTTGTCACCGTAAGGGGTGAGGGCATAAACATTATTATCACAACTCCCAAAAACAATCTCCAGCTTTTTATCATTATTAAGGTCAGCCAGGCAAGCCTTTGCAAGAATAGCACCCTGAGTCTTGTAATTCCAAAGTAACTCACCCGCGTCATCAAGCACATATAAGTAGTGATCACTGCTCCCAATAACCACGAATAAACGGTCATCATTAAAGAGTTTTCCAACACTTGGCTGTGCAAACACTTTATCCTTGGTTTTATACTTCCACACAGTATCTCCTTTTTTGTTAATACAGAAAATACTGCCATTATCAGCACCAAAGATAATTTTAGGCTCATCTTTATGCAGAATACCAGGAGTGCTCTGAACAGGGCTGCCAGCATCAAACTTCCATACTAATTTACCCTTGCTGTTAAGCACATAAAGCTTTTTATCTCCACATCCAAAGATAACTTTGACATCATCATCCCCGTATAAGTCATACAATAAGATTTGGCCTCTGATAGGTCCTCCTGCCTTGTACTTCCATACTAGTTTGCCCTTGTCATCAAGCACATAGACCATGCCTAATTCTGTTCCAAAAACCACTTCATGCTTGCCATCACCATTGATATCACCTACATTAGGAGGTGCTTCTATACTACCAACATTCTCAACATCAAGAAACATGAGTTCTACCTCATCAACCTTCTCTACAGAGTCATAGAACCATTTTATACCAGCAGACATGTCAAGCACATACAACCTACCTTTCTTGGTGCCAAAGATTATTTCTTTCTTATTATCTCCATCAATATCTGCTACAAGAGGAGCACTACTTATGGCACTCTGTGCATCAAAATCCCACTTCTTATCAAGCCTGCCAACCCTCTTTTTTGTGAGCCTTTTAAAAGCAAAGGTTATTTTGCTCATTAAATAGAAAATACTGTTTGGGGATATAAATAGTTTTTGATTTTTATCTTTTTTATCAATAGCCAATAAATTTATAAACCTCTGTATCAAGAGTTTTTGTTATGAGTAAAGAACTCTTAGAGAAGGTTAGACAGGCTTTTGAAGAGAAGAGAACCATTGATGATGTTAGGAGTGACTTGGTGAGCAGAGGCTTTTTAGAAGAGGAGGTTATGGATGCTATTCAAAGGTTTAAAGGTACGGAGAGAAGCCAGTATGAGAAAAAGAATATCAGGCTCTTTACCATTAAAGAGATTCTTGACCGTGTGGGTTATGGTTTTGCAAGTGTTCAGTTCATCAATATCTTGTTCTACCTCACAGGAGCCGGCTTCTTTTTAATAGGAATTATTAATGGCTTAAAAACCATACTCTCCTTAGTCATATCATCTTTTTTACAGGAATACTCTAGGGCAAGAGAGATAAGCAAGAGGTTCATGAGCAAAGCAGGCATTCTGTTTGGTATTAGTTTCTTGTTCATAGCCTTTGCTATTGCTATTAGAAATTCATTACCTCAGTTATCACTGCCCTTGTTCTCAGTTGCACTCCTTGTTGGTAGTGTGGGCGTGGTAACGTATGGTGATTTATATAACCAGCTTGTGGAGAGAACTTTAAAAAAGGAAAAGATGAGCAGGTTTCTGCTTAGAATATCGCACTACGGAGTTTTAATAACAGGAGCATCTCTTCTAGTTGCTGGCTATTTGTTTGACAAGTTCCCTATGATAAACGCTGTCAAGGTCTCTTTGCTTGGAAGAAGCATACCAGTCTATGGTTATCTGTTAGCTTTTGAGATAACAGCAATAGCCTTTATTCTCTCAGGCTATGTGTTGCACTATGTAAAAGAGAAAAAAATTGAGGTTACTAAGATAAAAGGCTTTATAAGCAATTATCATTACAAGATTAGAGAGCAAACCAAGAGATTTCTTAAGAATAAGTATCTGGTAACCTTATTATTTGCTAGTTCAATAACAGGACTGGTGCAAATCCTGGGTAATTCTTATTATGGAATATTTATATATAACAAGTTTAGACTAATAGCTTTAGGAGGATTTATGAACATAGCACTAATCTTTTCCATTGCTATCATAATCTCCTTTCTAGGACCAGCATTCTCAAAATCTCTTAATAAGAAAGTAGGATTAGCCCCAACCCTTGTATTTGGAACCTTGCTGCTCGCTATGATGCCGATAGTAGCTGCTTATAACCCTCACTTTATAAGCATAACTGTAGCAAACGCTCTCTCTGTGCTAGGAGCAGCTATTCTAGGCATGGGTCAAGGCTTGCTTGTTAGGAAACTACTCTCAGAACAACAGAGAAAACTATACTTCGCAGCTCTAAGCATAGCAGTTATTGGTCCTTTTGTAGTCTTAATTCCTGTTGGCTCCTGGTTTGCCCAGGCCTATGGCCTTATAAACCTGTTCAAAATCTTAGCCTTGGTCTTGCTAGTACTAGCATCCCCTGTATACTTCTTACTTGTGATATTTGCTAATAAGTTGAGGCTTTGAGCAAAAAGTTTTATAAACAAACTTGCATCAATATTTTCTATTGGACCAGTAGCCTAGTCTGGATACAACAAAAGCAGGGAGCTTTTGAGCTTCCAGCAAAGCTGGAAAAGGCACCAAAACTCTTACTTTACGTGTAAGCATTGTGCAAGCCTTCTAAGCTGGGGATCGAGGGTTCGAACGAGGAGCAGCGCGGATCGCCCAGAAACAAGCAAAGTTTGCTGGGACAGCAACTTGTTGCTGGAGAACGCTGTTTTTCTGAATGTCCCTCCTGGTCCATTCTTATGAGTGAAACTAAGCTTCGTTTTAGTCAGGTTGTATTTTCTAAAGATAATCTTAATTATTATATAGCAGAATTCGGTGGTGCTCTTCTTGGTTATTCTGCTGCAATAGCAGCAACAATTTTTTTAAAGAACATTGGTTTTGGTTTTGAGCTTAATGTTCTTGGCACATTTGTGGCTATGACTGTTGCTTTTTGGATTGGTAATATTTTAACTCATAGATGGGCTTATAATTTAAAACATAAAGGCCCTTATCCTAAGAGATATTTTAAGGGGTTGATCAAATCAAATGTGTATGGCTCTATAATAACGGGGGTGGTGCAGGTGCTTGCTCATTATTTTCTTTTAAAAACAAGTATGCTACCTTATTACTTGGCTCCTTTGATTGGTTACAGCATTCCTGGTCTTGCAGGTTCAATCTATAGGCATATCAAGAATTATAATCAGGGGATTTTCTCTTTTTCAAAGAAAGCAAAGAAGTTGTAAGGACAGGGTTGTTGCTTGAATTTTGACTTATTTTGTTTTTATTCCGAAACACTTATAAATACAAACACATTTAACTACTACTAAATGGTAATAAAAAAGGCTAGAAATATAATAAAAGGGGTGTTTGTAAAAGAGAATAAAGATTACTTAGCTGGTGAAACAGCTAGCAGTTTGACCTCTTTAGTCACAGCAACCGCATCCAACCTTGTGTTATCTGAATTGGGTATTCCTAAGGAAATTAACTCTGTGCTGACTTACATAACTCAATGCGCTGCTGGTTTAACTGCTTATATTATCGCTTATACATTTGTACATAAGAGAGAGGAAGACCCAAAAGGCTTAGATACCAGAAAACATTCTCTTAAACTAGCCAAAGTTGGCAGCAAAGCCAGTATCTTTGGAGGAATAGCAAAATTTTCTCTTCATTACGGTCTTTTAGCAACAAATTTGGTTCCTAGTTATCTCTCTGCACCAATTGCTTATACACTTCCAGGCATATTTAGTTCTTTTTACAGGCATAAAAAGAATTATGAAAACGGAATTCTATGCATAAATAATCACACAGAAAAAACTAAAGAACAAAAGCAAGAAAAATCCACCAGTTTAGATGAACTTGTATGTTAATTTTAAATATCATTTCTTCATATAGAATTTCTTTTTTTCATCACTAAATCTTTCTATAGCATATCTTAGCATTGTCCTTGGCATTACTTTATAATATTTTTTTAGGAACTTTTCTTCTTCTGTTTGGCTCACTCTTTTGCCCAACTCTCTAAGCATCCACCCAACTGCTTTGTGGATTAAATCATGCTTGTCGTGCAGTAATATTTCTGCTATTGCTAGTGTATCCTTGGTTTCTTTATTAGCTATAAATTCAAAGGTTGCTAAAATAGATATTCTTTTCTCCCACAAACTCTTTGAATGCGCCAATTTGTATAATATTTCCCTTTTCTTATCGAGCAGGTAATTACCAACAATGTTAGGAGCCGATAAGTCAATCAAGTCCCAGTTGTTAATGTTCTTGGTGTTCTTAAGATACGTGTCAAAGATTTGCTTTTTACCTTTATTATCTGATTTTTTGTATTTATCCATAAGAATGAATAATGCTACTAATCTATGCTCATGAATCTTGCTGTTAAGTAACTCTTGAATATCTTTTAAACTTAAATCCTTGTGTTTCTTAGCAACACTTCTCTGGACAGGAACCTTGATGCCAAGGAATATATCTTCTTCGCCGTACTGTCCAGGGCCTGTTTTAAAGAATCCCTGCAATAGCTTTGCTTGCTTAGGGTTTGCAAGGGATTGGAGGTCTTTTTTTACCTTGTTTACTACGCTCATTGCCTCACCTTATAAGCATTGATATGTGCTTTGCAAGTTTTAATATATATAAGGAATCATTTACCTGCTTGTAGTCTGTAATATTATTTCTTTTTCTTGCCTTTTCCAGCAATAAACCTGAAAGATTTTTTTCCGTGATATTTTCACTCTCCACTGGACATGTTGACGTGAGGCTTATTAATGATTTTCTTTTTTTATTTTCTGGGCGAACGAAAAATTTATATAGTTGAACAGTTTAACAATTAAATAGTTGAACTGGTTTGTGAAAATGGCGACTGAAATTGTGAAAATGAGCTCAAAAGGACAACTGGTAGTGCCTCAAAACATAAGAGAAAACGAGGATTTCAAAACAGGAGACAGATTCATACCTTTTGCAGTAAATGAAGGAGTTTTATTCAAAAGAATAAACTTGCCTGATGCCAAAGCAGAGTTTGAAAAGCTGGCAAAAGAAATAAACAGCCAGTTTAAAAAACAAAAAATTCGCCCAGAAAATGTCAATGAGGCAGTTAAATGGGCAAGAAAAAAGTAGTGCTAGACACAAATATATTAATATCAGCTCTAGGATGGCAAGGAAAACCAAGAATCCTGTTTGATGAAATTCTATCAGGAAAATACCGCCTTGTGATTTCTAAAGCACAAATCAAAGAATTGTTAAGAGTGATGGATTATCCTAAATTCAAATTCTCTGAAAAGCAAAAAACAAGCTTTTTAACTATATTAACTGAAATTTCTGAAATAATTGAAACCAAAGGCACAATTAACCTAATACAGGAAGATCTAGATGATAATATTATTTTAGAAACAGCAAAGCTTTCAAATGCGAACTATATTATTTCAGGAGATGAACACCTGCTAAAGCTAAAAAGATATCATAAAACAAAAATTACACCTGTTTCTGAATTTTTATCGTAAGCTTTATTAAGCATAATCTTCTTCTTTAGACGTAACGCGCTCGTGGCCAAGTAGCTAAGGCAACAGGCTGCAAATTTACTGGTAAGATAAGGTTTTACCAATGAAAAGTTGTCCCCTGTGATCCTGGGTGCAAATCCCAGCGAGCGCTTACAATTCTCAAAATGACCAAAAAAGTATTAATCAAGAAGGAGAAGAAAGCCTTTGTTGAGGATTTAGATAGAGAAGTTACTCTTTCTGGCTTTGAAAAGCACTTTGTTGATACTGGCAGTGATTATCATACAAAGCACGGAGTTATTAGTAAAAAGCACTTGTTACAGAAAGCTGGCTCTAGTGTCTCTGTAGGAGACCATGAATTCATTATTCTTGACCCTGTTTTTCTTGATCATTACAAGAGAATCAAGAGAATGGCTCAAATCATTACTCTAAAAGACATAGGAGCCATTATCAGCAACACAGGAATAACCAAGGATTCGAATGTGTTGGATGCTGGCGCTGGTTCAGGAGCACTAGCATGCTTTCTAGGGATGCTTGCGAAGAAAGTAGTAACTTGTGATAATGATGATAAGAGCCTTGAGGTTACTAAGGAGAATGTTGAGGCTCTTGGTTTGGGAAATGTGGTTGTTAAGAAAGGAGATATATATGATGACAAAGCAATAGGTGAGAAGAACATTGATGTGTTTGTGCTTGACGTACCTGAGCCTTGGAATGCATTAAAGACAGCTATTAAAGTGTTGAAGATAGGAGGTTTCTTAGTTATATATCTTCCTAATATTAATCAAGTGCAAAAATTTGTTGAGGCTTTGCCAGGAAGATTTTTGTTAGAAAAAACTATTGAGGTTATTGAGAGAGAATGGGCTGTTGACAAGAAGAGAGCAAGGCCAAAGACCAAGGACCATGCGCATACAGGTTTTTTGACATTTGCTAGGAGGTTGAGATGAAAAAAGAACTCCGTGTTATTGGGATTGATGATGCTCCTTTTGATAAGTTTGACCCTTTGCAAAAATATGTATTAGTTGTAGGCACTGTCTATAGGGGTGGCAACTTTATGGATGGCCTTCTTTCCTGCTATGTTGAAAAGGATGGGGATGATGCTACTGTGAAGATTATTGATATGATTAAGGATTGCAAGTTCAGACCTCAGATACAAGCTATTTTTCTTGATGGCATTGCTGTTGCTGGTTTTAATGTTATTAATCCTGCTGTTATATATAAAGAGACCAAGATTCCTGTGGTTGTGATTATACGTGAGTATCCTGATTATAAGAAGTTATTTGCTGCTCTTGAAAAGCTGGGTATGAAAAAAAAGATTGAAATAATAAAGAACATGCCTAAGCCTGTTAAGATTAATGATATCTATGTGCAGAATGTTGGTATTAGCAGGAAGGATACTATAAAATTGTTGAATATCACTTGTCCAAGGTCTAAGGTGCCTGAAGCTATCCGTGTTGCTCATCTAATTGCGTCTGGAGTTGCGGATGGCCAGAGCAGAGGAAGAGCCTAAGCCTATGAAGAGTAAGATTAAGCTCATAAGAAGGGTGTGAAAAAACATTTTTCTTGCAAAATCCTTGAAGAGTTCTTGCGGAAAGAGTTTTATTAACAGGTAATGCGCTGGAAATATATAATTTCCTTGTGGAAAAAAGATTTTATGAAATACCATGAAGAAGGGAGAGAAGTTAAGGCTAAGTAAGAAAATGATGATAAGAACTGTAAGGGTTGATATACCTCCATATATAAGCATTCTTTTTATATTAAGCTTATAGTCTTTTAGAACGCTTAAGCGCATGATAAAAGCAAATAATAAGACAGCAGCACCAATACTAAGGGCTTTTATCCAAATAATAATGTTTCTTACATCTTGAAGATGAAGCTGTTCATCTGGTGTGAATATGCTTAATTCTTCAATTTCATTAATTTCAGTATTTCCACTAGTTAAGTAATTAATTAAATAGTCAACTGTGTTCCTAACACCCAACGCCCCTATTTCATCATACACACCGTACTTCTTAAAACTCTTATCATAAAAGCTTCTGTCAATTAATACTAGGAAGAAGCTGGCTGAGAATAGGATGAAGACTATAAGAATGCACGATAGAATTACAAGGATGTTTTGTTCTTTCATTTTTATGTATAATAAAGCTTCCCACTCTTTTTCTGCTCCTCATCTTTTTGACTGCCAGGCTTGTTTATCCTTGGCCTTTTACTCTCTTCATCTCTTCTGAAGGTTAACTCAATATTCTTCAAGAAATTATTCATGCCTTGCTCCATTGGGAAAGGCCCTGTTACTTTTCCTTGTACTGCTGGTTTTCCTTCAAAAACAGTCAGCCTGTCGCTAATTGTATCTATAAAGAGCAAGTCATGATCTACGATTAATGCACTTCTGCCTGTTATCTTCAACATATCTCTTATAATCTTTCCCAGCTTTAATCTTTGCTCTACATCCAGGTAAGCTGATGGCTCGTCCATTAGGATTAGGTCAGAGTTTGCACTAAGACACTTGGCTATCCACACTCTTTGCAGTTCTCCCCCACTAAGCTCATTCAGTTTTCTCATGAACAATGGTTTTAGTTCAAGCGGCCTAATAATCTGAGTTTCATGCTTTTGTATTGCTTCTTGCAAAAAGTTCATCACAAGCTCATCATTCTGTTCAAGGTACTGTGGTTTATAACTCATCTTTAGTCCTTTTAATTCATGTCCTTTTATATCTCCTGCTAGTATTCTTACAAAAGTTGTTTTTCCTATGCCGTTCTCTCCAAGAATTCCGACCATATCATGCTTATAGACTTCTCCTTTATCTGCTTTTAGTTCAAAGCTTCCTAGCTTGTGCTTAAAGCTCTCCCATTCTGTTAATAGATTCATTTTCTTTATATCAACTGGCGGTCTTGCTTCAAACTTAATTGTTTGTTCTCTGAAACGAACATTCTCTTCTTTTAAATAACCTGATAAATAAACATTAATGCCTGCTTTTGCTGATTTGGGTTGGCTAACAACTCCATAAGCGCCTGGCTTACCATAAATTAAATGGATTAAATCTGCCATGTAATCAAGAATGATTAAGTCGTGCTCTACAACCATTACTCCTGTGTTTTTATTCACAAGGCTTCTTATAAACCCACTAATCTTTAGTCTTTGCTTAACATCCAGATAACTGCTTGGCTCATCAAAGAAATAGACGTCTGCTTTTTTCAGCACACAAGCTGCTATTGCAACTCTTTGCAGCTCTCCTCCGCTAATCTTGTTTATATCATGATCTAATACTTCAGTAAGCTCAAGAACCTTAGCAATTTTATCAAGTTCTTTTTTCTCATCAACCTTTTGTAGCAAGCCCCTTACTTTGCCCTTATATTGCTTTGGAATTAAATCAACCTGCTGGGGCTTGTAACTAAGCTTTACCTTGCCTTTTTTTACTTTTTCAAAAAAGCCTTGGGCTTCACTACCTTTAAAATAATCAATTAACTTGTCATAACTCGCTGGTTTGCCAGGCTTACCTAGGTTTGGTTTTTCTATTCCTGCAAGAATCTTTAAGGCAGTAGTTTTTCCTATGCCGTTCTTTCCAATGATTCCAACAACCTTATTATTTATTGGGATTGGAAGATTATAAAGTGCAAAGGCATTCTCATCATACCTATGCACAGGCTCTTTTTTAAGCTCTTCTGGCAGATTAACAATGTCTAAGGCTTCAAATGGGCATTTTTTGGTACAAATCGGGCAGCCAATGCATAGCTCCTCATTAATGCCTATTTTACCATCATCTGTCTTGATTATGCACTCATCCCCTTTTCTATTAACAGGGCACACTCTAATGCAAAGGTAGTCTCCGCAGCCCTTTGGATTGCATTTTTCTTTCTTTACTATGCATATTCTGGTCATAGTGTTTGGTTCTGTTTGGATTTTTATAAAGTTATGCTTCTAATTTAATCTATTATTATTACTATGTAACTACTAAATAGTGGTTAAAAAACGAAAGCTTTATAAAGGAGTAGTATAACATACTACTTACAACAAGCTGGACGGTGGTTATACTTGAAAATAAAACTAAGCATATCTGTTGATGAGGAGACTGTTCTAAAGGTAATGGAAAGTATTAGACAAGGCAGATTCAGGAATAAATCACATGCCTTTGAGTATTCTATGAACAAGGTCCTAATAGGGGTGGAAAGATGAGAGAAATAATAAACCCGCAACCAAAGCAGAACCTTGAGACAGCCATTATTAAACATGAAAGATATGTTCTTGCCAAGGTATTAGGTGAAGGCTGCTGGGGAACTGTTTATGATGCAGATGATGTTAAACTCAATAAGAAAGTAGCAATAAAGGTATTTTCACCTAATGAGCTGGCCTTACAACAGGCAATGTATAGGAATCTAGACACATTTAAAGCAATGGTAAAAGAAGAAGCAGAGTTAAAAGCATGTTCAAATATTGTCCCAAGAAGACTAGAATTTGATGAACAAGGAAAGCCCTTTATTGTGATGCCCAAGTATGAACAATTTCTCTCTGATATACTTCAAGATAATTCACAAAGAAATCATCTAAAACAAGGGCTTAGTATTGATAAAATAATCTCTTATGCATGTGATATTGCAAATGGTGTTCTTGAGATGCACACAAAGCTGAGAAGAGTGCATGGAGATATAAAAGCAGATAATGTTGCACTGGATGAGCATGGCATTGCTTTATTAAACGACCTTGGAACCTCAACCTTTGCATCTTATGGGCAATCAACATCTCCTAGAGACAATTTAGGCTTTGTGCTTACAAGAGCTCCTGAATGCTTTTTAAAAGGAAGCAGACCAACCAAACAATCAGATATATGGTCTTTTGGCTCATTGCTCTATAGAATGTTCACAGGAGAGTATGTGTTTGAAAAAGAACTAGAAAAGAATCCAAATCACTATGTTGATGAAATTATGATACATAAAGCCCTTGGATGGACTCCGAGAATTATAGAGAAAGTAGACCACTCAAAAAAGATTCCAAAGGCATTCAAAAAACTCCTAAAGAAATGCCTTGACTATCCTGATTATAGAATAAAAGATGCACATGAGCTTTCTCATCTATTAAATAAAGCAATTCGTAAATATGAAAAATCAAGACCAAAACAAAGAGCTATAAGATATTCTGTCTGGACTTTAGTAGGAGCAAGTGCACTGGCCATGCTTGTTGGTTTTATAGCTAGACACAATGAGACTCTTAAACTAAACCAGGAACTAATCAGAGCAGAAGATCAGAAGGAAAGAGTAGCTTCTTATGAAAGAAAAGCAAGAGTTATCAGGCTTTTTGAGGATAAAGTTACTTGGGAAGGTAGTTTTGAAAGTGAAGGTAAATGGGAGCTTAAATACTGGGTTGAAAAGATTAAGCAAGACACAAAGGTTCCTGAGAAATATGTAAAAAAGATTGCTTTTGTAGCTTACCTAGACCCAGAGACTACCTATGCACTGATTCAAGAGCTAGGAGATAAGATTGATGAGAATTCATTTTCAACATACTTAGCTAGAAATAATCGTGATTTATTTATGGCCTTTGAACACTTAAAAAATTATGCTCCTGGACATCATCATCTAATTGATCATGAATCAAATGTAAATCTTAAATGGGAAAAAGCAAAAGAAAAGTATAATGCAGCACATCCAGGACCGCCTTTTCCTATAATTGGACCAGACTTGAATAAAATACCACCCTTTCCTGGTTATGGAGGAGGAAATTGGAAGAAAAAACAGAAATAAGAATAGAGAATGAAGAGTGGGGATCAGAAGAAGTAGAAGAAATACTTGAAAATACAGAATCCTCTGGTCTTGAACACTTAATCAAATCTGAGAGATATACTTTAAAAGGCTTCTTAGGAAGAGGATGCTGGGGAAAGGTTGCTCATTACTGGGACACTGTTATGAAAGAGGATGTGGCTATCAAAGTCATGGCTCCGGGTCTTACTGCTGAAAAACAGATGCTTTACAGACAGCTGAATGAGTTTGAGGCTATGAGAAAAGAAGGGGGGAAACTAACTGCATGCGCCAATATTGTTCCTAGAAGGTTTGAGCTTGATGAAGAAGGAAAGCCCTTTATTGTGATGCCTAAATATGATACCTTTTTATCAGAAATACTTGATGCTGCTCAAGAATCAAAGAATACAAGACATGTCTTTGTAGGTGACAGAAAAGCAACTATTCTAAAATCTGGTCTGGCTATTGATGAAGTAATTGATTATTCAGAGCACATTGTTAATGGTATTGCAGAGATTCATGAGATATATGCAAAGGCTCATTGTGATTTAAAACCTGACAACCTAGCAGTTGATAAAAGAGGTAAAGTACTTATCAGTGATATGGGCACTTCTACGTATGCATCAATTGCTATTGGTGTGGCTCCCAGGGATAACATGGGCTTCTTGTACACCCGTTCTCCAAGATTGTTCTTAGAAGGAGAACACCCTGAGAAATCAGCAGATGTATTCTCTTTTGGTTGTCTACTCTATAAGATGTTTACTGGTAAGTATCCTCTTCAGGATGAGATTGATAAGACTATGGGAAAAGGAGGGTTTGAAAAGCTTAAAGACTACATGAAGGAATTTTATAGTAAAAGTGAATATTCTAATGCTACTCTAAAGCATTTTGGCAACATTAGAAGAACTATAGATGAAAAACTTGCTCGTGAATATGAGATTCCTTTTGAATTTGCAGAGATTATAAGAGACTGCTTTTGCGAGACTGATAATGCTGCTGATGCATCTGGTTTAGGTGAAAATGCGCATTCTTTTGATGGGAAAGACCTCAAGAAAAAATTTGAAAAAGCAGTAAAGGCTTATAATGAGAGAATGGTTGAGAGGAGAGCTATTGACCAGCTTAAATCAAATATAAAAAAGAAGATATTTGTTGGTGTACCAACAGGGATTGGTATAGCCTGTGCTATTGGTGCATTTGCCTGGCTTGCCTATATATCTCCTAAACCAGATTATACAAGTAAGACAGATATTATATCTAGGATCCAGGTAAGGCCTGTTGAGAAGAGCGAGGTTCTTCTTGAAGTTGACAAGCCTTATAATATTAATGAATTAGTAGTATTTGGTAAAAAAACACATAATTATAAGTACCTTGAAGAAGGGCATAATTTTAGAGTAGTAAAAAGTAAAAAAGAGAATCTTGTTTATAAAATAGTTACAGAATGGATAAAAACAGCTAATGAAACAGGCACGCCTGCAGAACCCATTGATTACATAATAAAATATGCTAATCTTCATCCTTCTAATGCAACCTCTGGTGTGATTTATGCAGATGATAAAATAGAAGACCTGCTTGCATGTGCAATTGATTTAAGTCAGATTGATGAGTCTAAGGGTCTTATTGATTTTGAAGATGCAATTGTGCATACTTATCTTGGAGATCCAATGAAGGACGCTGCTATAAGAGCAGCTAATAGTAATAAATTCTCTGATTATGTTGATGCAAAGGACAGGGATGGAAAACACATTATTCCTGAGGAAAGAAGAATATTCTTAAAAAGGCTTATGTATAATCTCTATAATCATCCAGAGATTTCAAAAAGAATAGTTGTAAATGGCAACAGACATAATTATTCTGCTAGTCAAGAATCTTCTCAAGATACTCACTCAAAATAGGACTGGTTCCTATCTGTATAAGTCTGAATAGTTCTCTTATATATGATAAGGCTATTGTGTCATTTGATTTTGATTGTTCTAGGTATTGGTAGCATTTGCCAAATTGATATTTGTTTCTTAGCTGGTTTATTTTGTGGATGGATCTGATATCTTTCTTATAGTAAGCATTGTAGTAGAGCTGAAAGTATTCTTCCAGGTGCTCTAATAGCTCGAGTATGTTTTTGTTCTTTTTTAACTGGTTTTTTGAGGCATATTGATACAGGTAGTAATATGCATGCTCTATGTGCATTAAAAAGGTGAGGAGCTCCCATTCAAGAGATGGGTTTTCTATTTCAAACCTTTCTTTGGTGAGTATTCTCCTGCAGAACAAGATGTATCTATCTTGCTGGTCTCTGAACTCTTGTATTTCTTTCATGCTCCTGAACTTGTTGTTCTCGAAGTCATTATTTACTATCCTTTGAGTTTCTTTTATTATTAAGAACACTCTCCTTAGAAGCACATCATATTTTTCTTCTGTTGGCTCTGAGATATTCTCTATTTTACAGCTTTTTTCTTGTTTTTCAGTAATCTCAAAGCCTAATAATATATTATTTGTGATTGCTTTTATCTCATCTTGAAGTTCTTTATCTGTGTTGGTTATGATTATTATATCAAAGCCTCTTCTATAAAGGTGGGTGAGAATATTCTTTATGTCTGCTCTGTTTTCTTCTGTTATTTCTATGCTTGTTTGTTTTCTTTCTTTTACTTCTGTGTCTAGGGTTAGGGCTGTGCCTGTTTCCTTGATATCTATTTGGTCTCCTGGCTTTAAGCCTTTTTTATCAGCCCATTTCTTTGGCAGGTAGACTGTGAAGCCGCCCCCGCCTTGTTTTATCACTTTACGCTTCATACCCAGATATCAAGCCTTATTTATATTTAAAACTTTCTATTTTAATATTATTGATATTAATAATATCAGAAAAATATTAATCCGAAATGGGTTCTATTACTATTATTATAACCATTATTTAGTAGTTACAAGCTCAGAGGTTCAAAAATGATATGCGAAAAATGCGATTATGAATGGACACCCAAAGTAGAACAACCAAAGTCCTGCCCAAGATGCAAAAGAAGATTTGACTACCCTGGAAAAATAAGCACGACAAAAATAGAGGTGGAAAAAAATGGATGGATGCCAAAGAAAAAATGAGCAGCAGAAAAAACTTTTCCCTGTTAGGCAGGAAGCTAGATCAGTGGTTTATACTATTGGTCCTGACGGATTTGTCTATCCAGGCAGAATAAAAGCTCAAGAATTTGACAAAAGATACTGTGTGAGATGAAAAATTGAAAGGTTGAGATAAGATGAGTAAGAAAGAACTTCAGAAAGAAGGGAAGCTCGAACTTGACTCAAAAACCTTAATTAAATTTGTTGTAGATTTTTCTACAACAATAGTATAAATAATGTAGCTTTTGACTGATTATGTAACAAGAGTAATGGGGGATGAACTTGAACTCACTAAGTAGAGACGAAGTATATATAAAACGTGTTATAATGCTTGTATGTACGTAAAATATATATTTTTCCCTTTCCACTTTACCATTATGAAGGGGGAAAATACAAATAAAACAAAGAGGAGGCACAAATTGAACACCAAGACACCATTAGAACTCCTAATAGTTGAAGACGATTTAATGAACAGAGTAGGTGCAAAACTTTTCTTTGATAAAATAAATAACATAAATGTTGACTTTGCCCAAACCTATCAAGAAGCCCAAACCAAGCTTGAAGAAAAGGTATATGCGCTTGCAATCATAGATCTAAACATACCAGAGAAAGAAGGAGCAAAACCTGAAAAACTGGGCTTTAAACTAGGAAAACAAGCAGGGAAATACATTATTCCATACTGCATATTCACAGGAGGGACCATAGGGCATGGAGACCATGCCCAACCAGGGATTCTTTGCTATCCCTTAGGTGACCAGAGCCAGAAGATAGAGATAGGAGTTTCTGGAAAAGCAGAGCCAGAAGCATGGGAAAAAGCCTACAAAATCCTAAGAAAGACCTTTCCCCTTGTGGAAGAAGTATTTGCAGCCAAGCTGCGTTACAAAAAATTTGGAAAAAATTATATAAAAAGATAAGGAGGTAAGAAGATGGAAAAAACAAAACCAAAAGAAGAGGCAAACAAAGCAATCAGTCTTGACGAGAAAGTACAAGCAGAGTTGCCAAGAGTAATTAAGATAAAGCCAGGGAGTTCAAGTGAAAAATCAGTGAAGCTAATTCTACCGGATGAACTGTCAGATGCAACTATAGATCAAGTAATCAAGTATGCAGTAAATGAGCCAGAGCTAACTAGAAAAAACGCAAGAATAGCAGACAGAATCAAGGTAGAGATGAGAGAAGCATATGGAGTTACAGTGAATGATGAACCAGCAAAAGGCTCACAAAAATTAGCAGACTACCTTGTGGCCAAGAAGTCCCAATCTGGACTAAATTACAAAGAAGCTGAAATAATTGTAGCTCAAGACCAAGAAGGCGGATTAAAACTTTATATGTGAGGATTATAATGATACCTAAAACCTTTTTTGCAAAGCTAGCAGAAAAACCCCCTTTTGTTATTTTCCAGAACCAAGTTTATCAAATAGCAGAGGGAAAAAGTAGGGACGGCTTTGTAAGAGCAGGAAAACTAGAACTAGGATTATATCCAAGCACCACTTTGGATGAGCTAGAAAAGTTTTACCTAGGCCTAAACAGTGAAGAAATCTTTCACTATAAAAAGTCCTTTATAGAAGAGAGACTAAAACAAGAGATGAAAAGTAATAGAGAGATGCAAAAATATGTTGATGAGAACAAGGTTCTGCGCTTTATCCTCTATGAGGTATTCCCTTTATTCATGGAAGACAGAGATGGAGTTGATGCTCTTCTTAAAGGAGAAACTATAGAAGAAGATAAACAGAAAAAAAGCATAGACAAGCTGGTGATGGATGCTGTTGACAGAGATGAGCTAAAAGTTGATGTTTCTCAGATAAAACAAGAACTCCTACAAGAACTCAGGCCCCCAGAAGCACAAGAGCCAGAGCTAACTCCAGAAGAGGATTTAGAGTTAGACTCATTATTAACCAACTACTATAAGCAGACAGGCATCCTAGAGCAAAAACCTGTAGCTAAAAGAAAAAAGCAAAGCCCTGATACAGAGCTTACAAATATCCTGGGTAACAATGATGTACTGGTTTTTAAAGGCCTTGTTTACAGACTGTCTCCTTTTAAAGGAGAGCAAGGAATATGTATAAACATAGGAAAACAGAACTACTCACTAATTCAACACACCACTGTGGATGAGGTTGAGTATGCTTATCAGAATAAGTTAGAAGCTCAGTTCAATGTGCAAGCAGTTGATGAGTTTGAAGAACAGATAAACCAAATCAGGGAGCTAAAAGAGCAGAACAAAGCCTTAGAAAAGTTCTTTGAAAAAACCGAATATGATGCAGGTAATGTTGGCTTTAAGAAACACGGGTCTGATTACTATGTGTATGCGCATGTTCCAGAGCATGTACTAAAAGATGTAAAAAACCCTTCTGAAGATAGATATTATCGCTTTGGTAAGTGCAGGGTTGCTGTTAGGGTGTATTATAATAGGGATAAAGATAGGTTTGAAGTAGGAGATCCACGTGTAATTGAAACTTATTCTCACCCATTCCTAAGTTACTATGATCCTTGGCAAACCATTTGTATGGGAACATATAGTAGGTCTAAGCTTGGTAGACTTGATGATGCCAGCAAAGTAGCTACTCTGCTATCTGATGCAAGAAACGTACTTTTAAGTGGTTATACACAATCCTGCGGTCCTTATCATAGAGCAGGTAATTTTAGCAACAGAAAAATAAGCAAGGAACAAATCAAGAGAAAAAAATTACCCATCACTAATGTTCATAAAGAAAATCTTTTGAAGAAGCTTAAGGAGGTGTTTTAATGGCAAAAAACCAGCCAGTGCAAGAAGAGGAAGGTGAACTAGAAGAACTGTTACAAACATCTCAAGCCAAAAACCAAGAAGAAAGCATAATCATTCCAGTAGAGATACCCATAACTACCAAAGCCCTTGAAAAAGCACAGGCCTATGGCCCTTTAGTAAAGGAAATAGGAAGACAGGCCTATGAGTGGTATGGCTTTATAGCTGGAAAAAAGGATGATGAGCAGAACATTGTAAGAGACCTAATCCTAGCCAAGGACCAGGATGTCTCATCTGCCTTTGTAAAAGTAGAAGGAGCCAAGGTTGCACTAGCAACCAGAGAGGTTGAACAGATAAATAAGAATAAACAAAAGAATTATCAGATACTAGGATGGATTCATAATCATGCTGATTTTGGCACCTTTCACTCAGGTACAGATGATAATAACATCTATACTGTGCTTAACTCTGTCTCACTTAACACTGAGAAGCCCACCAAGAAGGCCCTGAATCTGATTGAGAGCACAGCTGAAAAGAAAATATTGGAAGATAAAATAGTTATTAATGGAAAAGACCAGGAAGACGCAGTAATCGAATACTTGTTACAAGATAATGAAGCAGCCATTAGTCTACTTAAAAAATATGGTATAAAACCAGATGGCAAAGACCCAAAAAAGCTAGCTCTAGCCTTACTTAATGACTTGATAGGGCTCTCAAAGTTTGAAGTCAAAGAGACCAAGATGATAGGCTACTGCTACAGTATTGTGGTTAATAATAATGCTAGTGAACCTTACGGAGAAATAGCAGTACTAGAAGAAGATGTTATTTCTGGCAAGAAAAAGCAGTACAAGAGTAAAGTGCCAGTAAAGGTTATAGAAGTACCAGATGATATTACATTCACAGAAGAAGAACTAAGAAAAGAGATTAAAGCCAAGATTGATTTCCCTAACTGGCTGCAAAGAACATTTAGGGGTGGAAGAAAACAGAACTGGCAGTATGGATATGACTATGGGTATGATTATACTTATGGCACACCAGTTGGACACCCTGTGTATACAACCCCAACTACTATTGGGCATGGTAGAAGAGTACACTACAGTACAGCTGTTGGTACAGAAGCAGAGGAAGAGAAGACAAAAGGAAAAAAGCCCAGCCTAAAGAAAATTACCCATGTCTTTACTAGAAAAGCAATAGAGTACCTTAATGATTATGAATACACCAGCAATAAGTTTGCTGGATTCCTAGACAAAGTACTATGCAATATATTCACAAAAGAAAGCGGGCTTGAAAAGGCTATTAAAGAAGCAGGCCAGTTAGTGCCTGATGAGTATGCAACCTTGCCTAAACTAAAAAAACTTATTTCAAATAGAATAACAAACAACATCTACAAGGACCTAAAGAAAACCAATGATGAGAAAGCCATTAGGTTTATGACTGACTTTATAATAGCAGGAGCTGCACATGAACAGAACCAAACCCTCCTAAAATACATATCTATTCTGAACGGAATAAACCCTTTAGTCATAGACTTTGCAGATGAGATAGTGGAATATGCAGATGATTACCAAGTACATTCCAATTATAGGTCATGGAGTGGAAAAGTTCTGAATCAACTACTTAAAAATAAGGATTTTACCTTGGAGCAAGCAATCATATCTGCTGGTCAGCTTGGAGCCAATGATAAACTAATAGGAACAGGTGGCACAGTCATCTATGATGGAGATAAACTCTTTATTAAGAGCAAAATCTATGTTGGTGAGTATGATCAATCAACTCTTGAATTCATGAAGGGCTTTATTAATCCTAAAACAAGAGAGAAAGCCCTTATGAGTTATGTAAACAAGGTAATCAGTGCTCATACTGAAAAAGAAGAACAAGAACTAGAAGAACTGCTAAAAGAATCAGAAACCAAGCCAATGAAGAAACCAGTTACAAAGCCTGCTGAAAAACAACCTCAAAAAAAGTATATGAAAAAACCAGAGATACAACAAAAACCTGAAACAGGCAAAGAGCAGTCTCAGGCAAGTGCTCAACAAGCTGAATCTTCTCTTGATGAGGTATTCAAAGTTGGAGACCCTGTAATTATATCCTCTCTAGAGCCTAGAGATGTTAAATATAATTTTAGAAAAGGCAAAGTAAGCAAGGTTCTTGCACCAACTACATCAGACGATGCAATTCATTACGAGATAAAATTCGAAGAGGACAAAAAACATGTTTTACCACAAAAAATAGCAACTTTTCCTTATTATTATGTTAAGAAATTCATTGATTACGAGTCTCCTGGTAAAGCAGCCAATAAGCCTAGTGATGGGTTTGAGCTTGGAGATATTGTTATTGCACAAGAAGACTATGAAGGAAAGCCATTAATTGGTTTAAGAGGAAAAGTTGTTGATTTAGGCCTGGTAAGGGTTAAAGACTATGGTGTTGGTGTTGAGTTTGATAAATATATTGATGGTCATAATTGTAGGGGTAAGGCTAAGCAAGGTTATGGCGCTTATATTCCTACCTCTTTTGTTAAGAAAGCAAGTGATAGTAAGCCTTCTGATGCTAGCTCTAAGAATAAGAAAAGCCTTGATGATAGATTAAAGATAGGAGATTTTGTTGTTGGAGTCAAAAATACAGAGTACTTCAAAGGAAAAGGCGTGGATGGCATTGTTTTTGAAGTTATGGATTTTTCAAAAGAAAGTTCTAGGACTTATGGTGTTAAGTGGGAGGAAGATGTTTGGAATAATAAGCCAGGACACAAGATTTCATACTTAACAAATGACTATTTTAAGAAAGTAGAGGGTGATAAGTTTGCTAAAAACAAGCTAAAGCAAGAAGATGAAGAGACAGATGAGTTGCTTAAAAACTACAAGCCAGGAGGTAAAAAATGACTCAGATTAATGAGCTCAACAGATATAGCAGACAAGAGCTAATAAAAGGATGGGACCAGAAAAAACTAGAGGAAAGCCTTGTAACCATTGTTGGCTCTGATGTCTTGGCCCAGTACATTGTTATTCCCTTGGTTGCCCTGGGAGTTGGTAGTATGAGGCTAATAGATAGCGGTGTAGCTCAGAGAGACATGTTCCTTGACTTTGAGCTAAGAGGTAAAAGCAGGGTTAAGTCTTTAGAGCAAAAACTTGCAGAGATTAATCCTAATGTCAGAGTTAATGGTTTGAACACAGACCTGATTAGTGATGCTTCACAGTACTTCCTAGAAAAATCAGACTTAGTTATTGATGCGACTAATAATCCTAGGTCAAAGGCTCTTTGCCTTGATTACTGTGTTGAAACCAATACCCCTTTAATAGTAACCTCATGCATGGAAGGGTTTGGCAAGCTAAGAAACTATAATGATGAAGGAAGAGATGTTGTGTTATTGTTCCCAGAGTTTTATGCTCATTTCCAAGACGAATTTATTAGTATGGTGCTTGGAGGCATTGTTGCTGAGGAGACTAAAAAAATCTTGATGAAAGATATGGAGCCCTTAAAGAACCCTGTTTATTATAACCTTTTGAATGCTGACAGGTTTACTTATAAAATAAATGGGCAAGCCAAGCCAAGAGAGTTAGGAGAGTTTAATGACAAAAAGGTTTTAATGATAGGTGCAGGAGCCCTGGGCAGCTTCGCAGGCTTAGGATTAGCACATCTAGGTGTTGGCCAGATTGATATCATGGACTTTGATGTTGTTGAGGACACTAATCTTAACAGGCAAATACTTTATTATGATGCTGTTGGTCAAGAGAAAGCAAGAGCCTTGGCTGAGAAGCTGAAAAATGTGGGGAGGGGATTTATAAAAACCAACGCTATTATTGATAAGTTCACACCTAAAACCAAGCTTAAACTTAAGTATGACTTAATCCTTGACTGTGTAGATAATTTTGTAACAAGAGCCATGATTAATGAATACGCTGCTAAGAACAAGATTCCTCTTATAAGCGGAGGCACAGATTACAGAGCAGGCCAAGCAGCAGTCTATGTGCCTGGTAAGACTTCTTGCATGGACTGCCAGCTTAACATTCGTGAACATGCTAAGAAGGCAGAGCAAAGAGCAAGACAGAGCTGTGTACTAGCTCCTCAGCCCTCTGTTATTATGTCAAACCAGGTTATAGGGGGATTAATGGTGAATGAGGTTAAGACCGTGCTTAACCCTGCTAAATACGGAGAACCTGTTAATGGAGTGTTAAAGTACACCTCTGATTTGGACTTTAGGTTAGGCTATAATCCTATCAAGAAAGTGTGTAATTGTTATTCCCAAAGATTGAAGATAATAGGCGGAGGAAAAAAATGAGCAAGAGTGATTTATTAGAAATACTGGATAAAGAAGAAGAATATGAAGAGGAACAAATAGAAATACCCAAATTAGGGTTTGACCCTGTTAGAAAACTAGCCTCTATCCTTGAAAAATCATCTGAGTACATGGACTTTACTAGGCTTAAAGGAAGCCTTGAAGACAACCTAATCGCCTCCTACCTAGTCGAGCACCTAGGAAGAGATACTACTAATAGTTATTTGAGAAGAAGTGATGCCTGTATTCAAAAGCTTATAATGGCTGATTTAGCTAGTGGCATAACTGGCAATAATGAGTATGAGCCCTCTGATGAGCTCGGAAGACTAAGCACCAAAGTAGCAGGGGCTGTTTATCATGATTTTTTCAGTGTTTTGTATGATTCCTTGTATCTTAAACCTAAGAAGCAGAAAAAAGGAGCTGTGAAGAAACAGAAAAAACCAAAACCAGCACCAAATAATATGAAAGAGGATGTGTTTTTGCATTTCAAAGGTGCTGATTTAGATGCCTTAATAGCTGCTTCAAATCTGATTGAATACTTGCAAGGAGTAGAAGAAAGAATAGCTTATTGTAGTCATGTGAGCGACGTAAAATATCTAGTCGGAGCCTTGGTCTATCATAACATGATAAAGAACCCAAGATACAAAAAAGATATTTTGAAGCAGGCCAAAGACCCTGAGTACTTACCCAAGGATGTTTTTGTTTATTCAGTACTAAAATTTCACCAAGACTTTTTTACACAGTTAGAAAAAGAAGGGGGGATAAAAAATGAAGGATAAAAAACCTTTAAATCTTGAAGATATCTGGAGGAGACAACGTGAAGAAAGAGAAAAGCAGCAAGCCATTAGAGAACAAAAAGAAAAAGAAGATATAGATAACATGCTAAGAGCCCAAGGTGGTGGTGAGCCAACTCAAGACATGAATCAACAAAACAATCCAGAGCCTGTAAAGCTAGATTTTGATATGAAGCCAAAAGAAGTCAAAGAGTACTTGGACAAGTATGTTATTAAACAGGAGAAAGCCAAGAAATACCTTGCCATAGCTATCTGTTATCACTATGGGCGTATCAAGAAAGTGCAGGAGAATGGGAATGACTCTGATGCTTTTATCAAGAAAAACGTTTTAATGATAGGAAACACAGGTGTAGGAAAAACCTATCTAGTGCAAAAACTGTCAAAACTAGTAGGGGTTCCCTTTATAAAAGAGGATGCTACCAAGTTTACAGCCTCGGGGTATGTAGGAAGAGATGTTGAAGAGATGGTCAAAGACCTGTACCTGTCAGCTGATGAGAACAAAGAACTTGCACAGTACGGAATAATCTATATTGATGAGGTTGACAAGTTAAGAAAGCAGTTCACCTTTTCCAAGGATGTAGGAGGAGCAGAAGTCCAGCATGGCTTGTTAAAACTAATGGAAGAAACAGAGGTAGATGTAAGTGGAAACGGCGATCCTTTAGTATTAATGAAAGCAGTAAAAAAACAACCAGATGGAAGAATAAAAATTGAAAAGCCAATCATAAATACTAAGCACATATTATTCATAGTAGGAGGAGCTTTTCCAGGTCTTGAATACATTGTGAAGAAAAAACGTGGATTGGTGAGAGAAAAAAAGCCTGCTGAGTCTCCTCTAACAGAAGAAGAATTGAGAAGCTTAGGGTATAAGGCACAAATAGAAGAGCCTGAAAAAAGTGATTGGCATGATTACCTAAGAGCAGAAGACCTAGTTGATTATGGTTTTGAACCTGAACTCATAGGAAGAATCCCTATAAGAGTAGGTTTGGATGACTTAGAAGCAGATGATTTATATCAGATACTAAAGAAAAGCGAGGATTCAATTATTAAGCAGTATCATAATGACTTTGATGCCTTTGGGATAAAAGTAAAGTTTACAGATGAAGCTCTGAAGGCTTTTGCGCAAAAAGCAGCCACAGAAAAAACAGGAGCAAGAGCACTGGTAGGAGTAATAGAGGAATACCTTTTGGATTATCTATACGAACTACCATCAACCAATATAAAAGAATTCACCATTACAGAACAAGTAATTGCTAATCCAAGAAAAGAATTAATAAAACTAATAATGGATGATGCTGTTAGGATTTATTCTAAGAAAATTTATGAGCAGACAGGCATAGACTTAAGTTTTAATAAGAAAGCGATTGAGTACTTAAAGCAAAAAGCCTTTAACAGTGAGCAGAGTCCTAGCGAGCTATGTGAAGCCATGTTTGAGAGATACATCCATGCCTTGAAACTGTATGGGCAGAACAAGTTCACAGTGACAGAGGCTGTTATAAAGAATCCAGACACCTACTTAAAAGGCATGCTTATCATTAATGGATGCTGTAAAAGAATATAATAGATTAAAAAGCGATAAAAAGATTTATCTGAACAAGTTAGATAAAGAACTAAAAGAGTTGGAGAAGGTTAGACCAGATTATAAAACAGTTGTCAAAAAAATTATTAAAGGGCTTGAAAATAAGCTTGGCTTTTCTTTAAGTTATGACGAGGCGGGGGTAAAATATGTTTATTCTGATTCTAAGGATTTCAAGATTGGCGATAGGGTTGTTGGAATAGGAGAGGAAGATGACAAATGTATTGATGGCTTGAAAGGAACCATTGTTGGGGCATCCAGATACATATGCGCTGTTGAATTTGATGATTATATTAAAGGACATACTTGCATGGGTATAACCAAAGAGGGGCATGGCTGGAATGTTGCTAAAAAGTGTCTTAAGAAGATATCTAATCTGATGCCCTGCTTAGACATAAAAACCATAGAAGATTACCAGGATTTTGCCAAGAACTTAGTTGAAATTGTTACGAATTCTGAGGTGAAAACTTCTGGTTTCAAGATTGGTGACCGAGTAAGGGTTAGGGAAGTCAGTCGTTATTCACATCAAAGAAAACATGGTGTTGGAATTGTTAAAGAAGATAGTAATTTAAGAGACGGTTTT
>LSSJ01000022.1 GCA_001595785.1 Euryarchaeota archaeon SM23-78 | reverse complement strand
ACAAGGATTGCAAGGATTATTGTGAGTATTGGGATTATTATTTGGGTTAATGAGAATATAACTTGGTTAATAGCAAGTCTTGAAAATAATATTAAGAGGAAAGGTAGAATAACAGCATAAATAGCAATTGCAAATTCTATTCTCACAAGATTCTTAAGCTTTCTCTTGCCTAGGTTCGTGTTCATATAATAAGAGCCAATAGCCAGGCCAAGCATAAAAGCAGTTATTATCAGGCCGATGTTATGATAAACAAAGCCATAAATAATTTGAAAGCCTACAAGAATCACAACTTCAAGAGAAGAAGCTGCAAATCCTGTTGTAAAGATAGCAAAAGGCACAGGTTTAATATGAAATAACAGGATAATTAAGAGAATTATAATCAAGATTAGTATAAATATATAATTAGTGTTAAAATGCTTTAACCAAAAGAGCAAGTGATAGTAATAACTAATAGGCTTAAAGTCCTTGTTAATGCTTGTCTTAATTAAGGAGTTCATTAGATAGTCAACTCTTTCCTGTGTAATTTTTCCGCTTAAGTAAAATTCATTAACATACTGTGTACTAACATTTTTCTCTTTTAACCTTCCGGCAATATCATAGGTTAGCTCTTTATCAGATGCAATAAAGAAATTCTTGTCTCCAGGAATAATAATTATATTCTTAAAAACAGCTTTTAAGGTGTTGTAAAGAGCAGAGTTAAGCCTCTGGGTTTCAGGATTAAGATAATTCTCAGAACCACTTAAGCTAATACTAGCAACCCCATCCTCTTTTATTATTTTCTTCACTTCTTTAAAGAATTCTACTGTATAAAACCTGTTTATTTGAGCAGTGCTAGGGTCAGGTAAATCAATGATTACAGCATCATATTTCTCCTTTGTTTTCTTAATATAAAGACGCGCATCCATAATAATAAGGTTAATCCTATCATCTTCAAGGTTAGTTGTGTATCTTTTACCCAGTTCAATCACAAGAGGGTCTAGTTCAACATAATCAACTCTTTTAACAGGGTGCTTAAGTATTTCATTTGTGGTACCAGCCACACCACCAGAGACAAGAAGCACTTTTTCAGCCTCACCTATCTGGCTCATGGCATAATGAACTGTTTCTTCATTATTCACAGTGTTTTCTGTACTAAACAAGGGAATTCCGTTCTCAAAAAAGTTAAGTTGGTCTTCTGACCTTGTAATCACAAGACTACCGTACAAAGAATTCTTTTGCAAAACCAATTCTTGGCCTTTAAACATCATTTTTGTTGAAACTATATCAAGATTGACAGCAAAAAGAAAGGTAATAGAAAACATAACAACCAAGCCCGTAATAATATATAGAACTCTTTTCCTAAAAAACATACTAACAACAATAGCTGCTAATAAGTTAAGAAACAAAATAAAATAAGCAGACTGAAAATGAGTAAAAAGATATATCAAGATAAAGCTAAAGATTAAGCCTCCAAGAATATCACCGATATTATCCAGGAAATAAACAATGCCTATCTGTTTAGAGCCTCCTTTTTTAGAATAAACAACCACAAACAAGGTTAATAGGAAACCTGAGATTAAGCAATAAGGCAGAAGCAAGATTAATGAAGTTGCAAACACCTCTCCAAGACTAATCAATTGGCCTGCAAGGAAAAACTTGGTTCTCATAGCCCTGATAACAAATATATGAGCAACAGGCAGAAGAGCAACTAATATCTGAATAATGACAAGTAAATTTATTTTATGCTTAACCCTATCAACATATTTCCCTAAATAGCTCCCAATACCAGTAAGAAGGAGCCAATTAGCCAGTATAATACCAAAAACAAGCTCATTACCAGAGAACAAAGTTAAGAACTCACGCATCACAAGCACTTGAGTAATGATAGAGCTAATGCCAAGAGCAGTGATTGAAAAAAAGATTACCCTTTGATTAGTGTTCTCTAAGAGCTTCATGCAAAGAGCAATCACCCTCTATTATTTATGATTTATCATTTATCATTCATTATTTTTTATTTACAAAGAAAAACACTTATAAAGTCAAAGTTTTTCTAATGATATCAATGCGGGGGTGCCGGAGAAGCCATATACACGGCTCCGGACTCTGGAAAACGGGCAGGACTTAAGTCCTCATAGGAGAAATCCTGTGGCTTAGACAAGGCAAAGTTTAGCTTGTCTTGAAGCAATGCCTACGTGGGTTCAAATCCCATCCCTCGCAGTTTTTATTTTAGACTTTGTGTTGTGATTTAAATGCGTAAGGTAAAACCTTCAAAATTAAAATGGCAAGACACAGGACATGGTTATTCCAGAAAAGTACTCATGTTAGTCAACAACAGCGTAAAAAAGACTTGTAAAGTTCAGTTTGTGTCTATTCTCCCAAACACCACTGTGATAACACATTATCATAAAGGACAGAGCGAGTTAGAATACGTCCTTACTGGTTCTGGCACTGTTAGGTCTGGAAAACAAATAATACGCTTGCGTCCTGGTACAATGTTTATAGTAGAGCCAGATGAACGTCATGAAGTCAAAAGCGGCCGAAAAGGTTTATTATTATTTGTCACAAAAGCCAACTACAGTGATGATACTGAATGGCTTGAATAAACCAGAAGTATTTTCAGAACATTAAAATGCCAAAGGTCTATATTACTTATTTTGTGCATGGCACAACCACTGATAATGAGAATGGTATTGTTACTGGTTGGGCTCCTGGAAAATTATCAGAACTAGGAATAAGGCAGTCACTTGAGCTAAAGGAGTTGATTAATGATAAGAAGTTTGATGTGGTTTTTTGCTCTGACCTTAAAAGAGCTGTTGATTCTGCTAACTTAACCTTTGGAAGCTCTGTTTCTATTATTCAAGACCATAGATTAAGAGAGTGTGATTATGGAGCCTTAACCAGGGCAAGCTCAAAAACAGTTGTTCCTTTAGACATAGCATGCATAAACAAGCACTTCCCTAGAGGTGAGAGTTACAGAGAGGTTGAGCATAGAATCAGGGATTTTCTTGATTTTCTGGTAAGAGAATATCCTGAAAAACATGTTGCTATTGTTGCTCATAGAGCCCCTCAGCTAGCCCTTGATGTGATAACCAAAGGCAAAACCTGGGTACAGGCTATACAAGAAGACTGGCGTCACAAAGAGCCTAAGGAGTGGAAACCTGGTTGGGATTATATTTATTCTAAAAATGAGCTTTGAAAAAGACAAGCAAAATTCGAAGGAATTTTGCAGTGAGAAATCCAATTGGCTTTCTCACAAGCAAAATGCTCTGAGCAAAAAAGACATGTCCTTTAAGGGTTGCATAGATAAAAGAATAAAGCCTCTTGTTGATTTGATTAATTCAAAAGATAATTATTATTCTTCAAGCTCGTGCTCTGGAAGAATTCTTCTTATTAAGCTGGCAAAAGAGAAGATAAAGGCAGACTCTGAATGGCTCTTTATAAGTCATGAAAAGGTAAATGCTTCTGATATACTCTCTGCTCTTAAGGAGCTACCCAAAGAGGAAGTCTGGTT
The DNA here is from genome assembly GCA_001595785.1 of Euryarchaeota archaeon SM23-78. Classification (GTDB taxonomy): domain Archaea; phylum Nanobdellota; class Nanobdellia; order Woesearchaeales; family SM23-78; genus SM23-78. The sequence goes on along the minus strand of LSSJ01000022.1, from coordinate 66,637 downwards.
TAAGATGGAACCCATAATCCTGCATATCTGCTGCAAAACAGTGAATGATGCTGCTGAAGTAGTTGACAAAGCCAACAAGGTTGGGTTAAAGCATTCAGGAATTAATTCTTTGAGAAAAAAGATTGTAGTAGAAATATATGGAAATGAGAGGATTGAGACTATTATTGCTAACCACAAAAAACTGCTAGTAGATGAAACCTACCTTAAATCCCTTGCAGAGATTGCTAATAAGAAACTTGAGCTTACTCATAGAAAAATAGAGCAATTACATAATCTTTTTAAACAAATGCAGGATTCAGAGCTATACTATGAAGCATAAGAAAAGAATCCAGGAGATTAAGAATCCTAAGCAAAAAAGAATAAAGATAGCTACTAAGAGTGTGCTTATTGGCAGGCTTGATCGTGAGAAAAAAGGAGATCACTTTAAAACAGCTATTATACGGCTTTTTGAAGTGAATAATCCTCATAAGAAGAATGTTTTCCCAACAAAGATATATAAGTTCACCAATGTAGAGAAGGTCAGGATTAGAAAGCTTAATGTGTCTTATTACTTGGAAGGCAATGATATTGTTGTGAATGACTTAGAAGAATTATATATGATTCGCGAAGGTAGCAAACTCACTCTTAAGGCTTATCAGTTCGAGGTTGAGAAAAGAGGAAAAGAGAACGAGTAATTCTATTTTTTTACATGTTTCAACCTGCTCTTCTGAGACTCTAATAGCTTGTGATGCTCTGCCTCATACTTAGCAAGCAGTCTTCTAAGGCCAGCATCAAACTTTTCTCTGTGCTGAGGAATCTTGGTCTTATCCTTATTAATTCTATCTAAGAACTCTTTTTCCAGTTTTTGCTTTTCTTCATTAAACCATTCCTCAATTTCTTCTTCTGTTTTGAATCTCATTATAGGCACCTGTAGTTTAGAAACCGTGACCGTCGCTGCCATTGTTTGCATTGCCGTTTGTTTTTTTACGGCATGCAAAGGCGAGCGGAGCTTTGCGAACAAGGTGAGCAAAGCGTAGTAGGGCGCGGTTTCTAAACCTTACTCTTTTTTCCAGTATATTTAAATATTATTATTGAATATATCATTTTATCATGAACTATAAACAAGCAATCCTTGTAAGGCAGGACTTAAAATTACCTAAGGGCAAAATAGCTGTCCAGTGTAGTCATGCTAGTATAGAATCCATGATGAACGCCAAGAAAACACTTGTGAACAAATGGCTAAAAGAGGGTATGGGCAAGGTAGTTCTGAAAGTAAAAAACGTCACAGAGCTCAAGAAATATGTTAGCAAGGCAAATAAGCTAGGGATTTCAACTGCAATGATAAGAGATGCTGGACACACAGTTGTAAAGCCAGGCACAATAACTTGTGCAGGGCTGGGACCTAATGAGACAAAAAAGATTGACAAGATTGTTTCTAAGTTGAAGTTGGTGTGATGCCCGGTCGGCGCATATTCTTTTGTCTTGCAAACAGCAAACTTTTTAAACCCTCCTCCGCTATTAAAATCGTAATATGGACACTGAAACTAGAATTATATCCGAAAGAAAGCAAAAGCTTGAAGAGCTTAAGAAAGCTGGTATTAATCCTTATAGTTATAGGTATGAGAAGAATGCCTTGGCTGCTGAGATTAAGCAGGTTTATGATAAGCTTAAGAAGGAAGAAAAGGATTCTATGCATAATGCTGTGAGGGTTGCTGGCAGGATTATGACTAAGAGGATTATGGGCAAGGCTAGTTTTGCTCATCTCCAGGATGAGTCTAGTCAGATTCAGCTTTATTTTAAGCAGGATGAGCTTGGAAAAGTGGCTTATAACCTGTTCAAGAAGCTTGATATTGGTGATATAATTGGTGTTGAGGGTAAGGTTTTTAAGACTAAGAAAGGAGAGGTCACTGTGAATGTAAAGAAGTTTGAGCTCTTAACCAAATCCTTAAGACCTTTGCCAGAGAAGTTCCATGGCTTAAAGGACACTGAGCTTAGATACAGGCAGAGGTATGTTGACCTTATTGTTAATCCTGAGGTTAAAAAGACTTTTATTATTCGTTCAAAGATTATTCAGGCTATCAGGGAATTCCTGCATAAAGAAGGCTTTATTGAGGTAGAAACCCCTGCTCTTCAGCCTATATATGGAGGAGCCACTGCCAGGCCTTTTATAACCCAACACCATGCTCTTAAAATGCCTTTATACCTAAGAATATCTGATGAAATGTACTTGAAAAGGCTTATTGTGGGTGGCTTTGAAAGGGTGTTTGAGTTCTGTACTGATTTTAGAAATGAGGGTATAGATACCTCTCATAACCCTGAGTTCACGCAGATGGAGACCATGGCTGCTTATGATGATTATAATGATAGTATGAAGCGCACTGAGAGAATGATTGAGTTTGTTGCTAAAAAGATCTTAGGAACCACTGAAATAGAGTTTGATGGTAAGAAGATAAGCCTAAAAGCCTCTTTTAAGCGCTTAAAAATGGTTGATGCTGTTAAAGAAGCCACAGGTGTTGATTTTAGCAATCTAAAAGAGATGAGTCTTGAAAAGGCAAGAGAGGTTGCTAGAAAGCACAAGGTTGATATAGATGAGGATATGAGTGTTGGTTTTATACTTGCAGAACTATGTTCAGAGCTTGTAGAATCAAAAATAATAAATCCTGCCTTTATCATTGATTACCCAAGGGATGTAAGCCCATTGGCAAAGCCTGTTAAGAATAATCCTGAGTTTACAGAGAGGTTTGAGTTAATTATTGCTGGCATGGAGCTTGGTAATATGTACTCTGAGCTTAATGACCCTGCTGAACTGAGAAGGAACTGGAAGGAACAAGAGGAAAGACTTAAAAAGGGTGATGAAGAAGCTCAGAGAGTAGATGAGGATTTTATCAAGGCAATGGAGTATGGCATGCCTCCTACTAGTGGCATTGGTATTGGTATTGACAGGCTTGTAATGCTCCTAACTAATAATACTTCCATTAGAGAAGTGATCTTATTCCCTACTTTGAGGTCTGAGAAAAAATGACAGAAAAAATGACTAGTGAAGAAACTCTTAAAGAACTAAGAAACAGAACTATTGTTGGTTTAACAGAGAAGATAATAGTTAAGAGTAACTCTAATAAAAAGGAGTTAATAGCCAGGATTGACACTGGGGCTACTAAGAGCAGTATTGACTTATCCCTTGCATCTGAGTTAAAGATGGGGCCTGTGGTTGATTCAAGGCTTATCAAGAGTGCTCATGGGGTTAAGCTAAGACCTGTAGTTGAGGCAGAGGTCACCTTGCATGGCAGGACTCTAAGAGCCAAGTTCACGCTTGCTGACAGGAATCACATGAAGTACCCTGTGCTTATTGGGCAAAACATTTTAAAGAATGGCTTCCTTATAGATCCTGATAGACGGGCTGATAAGCCAACCTTAAGAAAGAAGGAAAAGGATTAGAGTGGGTGGTTAAATGGATTTAAGAGCAGCTATCATCAGTCTTGGAAGTGAGAGCTCTAAGCATACAGAGGAGGCTATGAAGAAGTACTTCTCAAAGGTTGATGCTCTTGATATCCGGAAGATTGAGATAAATATTTCTGGAAAAACTGCTGAAATCCTTTATGATGGAAAGCCCATAGGTAAGTATGATTGCGTATTTGTAAAGGGCTCTTTTAGGTATGCTCAGTTACTAAAAACCTTAACTTCTGTGCTTGGTAAGGAGTGCTATATGCCTATATCAGCCGAGGCATTCACAATTGCTCATGACAAACTGCTTACCCACTTAGAGTTACAGAAACATAATATTCCTATGCCAAGAACTTATGTAAGTTCCACCATTTCTGCAGCTAAGAAGATTCTTAAGAAGATGAACTATCCTGTTATTATGAAGTTCCCTCATGGTACTGGTGGTAAAGGAGTAATGTTTGCTGATTCTTATGCAAGTGCTTCTTCTCTGCTTGATGCTCTTTCTGCTCTTAGGCAGCCCTTCATAATCCAGGAATACGTTGAGACTGGCGGCACTGATATCAGGACTATTGTTGTTGGTAAAAAGGTGATTGCTAGCATGGAGAGAAAAGCCAGTTCTATGGAAGCAAGAGCTAATTTTCATGTTGGTGGAACAGGCGAGCCGGTTGAGCTTGATAGTGCTACTAGGAAGCTTGCTGTGAGTGTTGCTAAGGCTATTGGTGCTGAGATATGTGCTGTTGATATGCTTAAAAGTGTAAAAGGACCTCTGGTTATCGAAGCCAACATTAGCCCTGGTTTACAACTCGTTACTAAGACCACCCAAATAGATGTTGCTGATAAGATTGCAAAGCACCTGTATGATAGGACTCTTGAACTTAGATCCTCTGATAAGAAGCTTGAAGCAACTAAAATCATGAAAGGAATTGACGGTGATAAGACTGCTGATGGTAAGACAAGAATCATCACCAATCTTGATTTTAGGGGTAATATGATTCTTCTTCCAGAGGTGATTACCAAGGCAGCAGATTTTGATGAAGAGGATAACTATGAGATTACTGCACAACCAGACAAGATTGTTATCAAGAAGTTGGATGTTACAAAGGAAGGGGAAGAATAATAATTTAATTTCTACAGCAAATTCTTTATCTTATTTATATTACTTGCTACTTCTTGTCCTTTCTTGGTCAGGGTGAGTACTTTGAGTCTGCCTTGTTTTTCAAATGATACTAGTCCTGCTCTTTGCATTTCTTGAAGTATCTTGACTACATGGCTGTAGGTGCAATCCACTGCCTTTGCCAGGTTTGAGGCATATATATTATTACTTTTGTTTAGAAGGATTACGAGCATCATGGCTGGTTTTTCTCGGAAAAAAACATTAAATATTTTCTTTGGCTTCATATAAGACCTTCACCCCTCCAAGCTTCTTTTATTGATTTAGGCTATTATAAATATTTATTTATTGCGTTATAATCATTGCGAAAGTTATTTCAATTTATATATCTTTCGATTTATATAACCAAAAAGAACTAATGATTTATAAGCTTTTCTATTAAAATGAAAATACCAAATATTTAAATACTTTTCTATTAACCAAAAACATATGAAGCTCGTATTTCACGGAGCTGCAAAAGAGGTGGGCAGGAGCTGCATAGAACTCCAAACCCAAGGAGACCGCTACCTTCTAGATGCAGGCATCAAGTTCAAAGAAGGAGGCTTTGACTACCCAGAACAGATAGTAAACCTCCCAGATATAGACGGACTACTCATAAGCCACTCACACCTAGACCACGCAGGAGCCTTGCCCTTGTTCGAGCACTACAAGATAATCTGCCCGATATATTGCACCAAACTAACATACTCAATAACCAAAGTCTTGCTTAAAGATTCCTACAAAATAGCAAGAATAAGAAACCTACACCCAGCATATACAAAAACAGATTTGCGCCATCTAGAAAAAGACATCAGGCTTGTAAGATATGACAGGCAATACAAACACAGAAAGATAAGATTCACCTTTAAGAATGCAGGCCATGTGCCAGGCAGCGCAATGATACTGGTGGAAGCAGAAGATAAAAAGATATTATACACAGGAGACACCAAGCTAAGAACAACAGAACTAGTAAAAGGACCTACTCTTGATTACAAAGACATTGATATGCTAATAATAGAAAGCACCTATGGAGACAGAGAGCTCCCAGATAGAAATGAAACAAGAAAAAGATTTTTAGATAAAGTAACAGAAGTGACCAACAAAGGAGGCTCAGTTCTAATACCAGTGTTCAGCCTAGGAAGAGCCCAAGATGTTCTGATAATGCTAGCAGAAAGAAGATTCAAAGCACCCATATACTTTGATGGCATGTGCAAGAAAATAACCCAGAGAATCCTAACCACACCAGACCCTTATGTTAATAACCGAGAAATACTAGATAAAATGTTCAACCACAAAGCAATCCACATAGGCAGTGAGAAACACAGGCATCATGCTCTAAGTCAACAAGGCATATACGTCACAACCAGTGGAATGATGCAAGGAGGGCCAGTAATGTCATATCTAAGAGAGCTGTGGCATGAGCCAAAACATGCAATACTATTAATGGGATACCAGTGCAAGCGCACCAATGGAAGGCATCTAATAGAAGACGACTATGTATATCTTGATGGATGGAGAACCTATGTGAAGTGCGATATAGAAAAATACGACTTCTCAGGACATGCCGGTAAAGAAGACCTAAAAGAAATGATAAAAAGAATAAATCCTAAAAAACTAGTAATACAACACGGAGACCCAGACGCAGTAGAGGAACTACGAAGCTGGGCAGAAAAAGAAAACAAATACATAGTATATGCACCGGAAATAGGAGAAGAGATAGAGGTTTAGGGAATTACCTGATAATTGGCTATTAACTCCCAGGCTTGGTCAAAGGGCTTGTTCCACTTTGCAACCTCTCTATTTGCCTTAATAATCTCTTCTTCAGTTAATTGGTTTAATTCCCCCCCATAATAGGTAAGTCTCTTTATCTTATATCGAATAAAATATACATTCCATCTGTTTACCCATCTATTATAATTAATAGCTGTTAACAAAGACATTTTTTCTTGCGCAGTAAGCCCCTTAGGAAACTGCTTGGTTACGGTCTCTCTAAATGACTTTATCAGATCCTCAAGGGAATCACACATTGTTGATTCCTGAATTATGATATCTCGAATATTTTCAGCAAGAGCAGGTATGTTGTTCGCTTCAAAGATATTTGTTTGCTTTGCCATAATAAACCCTCCCATTATCTATTGCTCAATAGTGAATTCAAAAAGGTATATAAATCTTTTGAGATTATAAAGTAGAAAAATTTTTATTCTCCAAATACTAAAAAACATTTTATCATAGCTTTTCAGATAATAATCAAGAAAAGGAGATAAAAATGAGCCCAACTAATGCTGCTGAAAATGAAGAGGACAAAGGAGAAATAATGTACTTCATGAGAGATATAAAAAATGAAAGTCAGGCAATGATGAAAGACTTGATGGAGATAGATGACCTGCTCTTATCCTTAAAAGAAAGACTCCAAGTAGGAAGAATAGACAGATACAAGATAGAGGAAATAATTGATTCAATAAGGCTAAGAATAGGGGTGATAGAAAGAGAGGACAAAAGAGAAATGGATGAGGAAGAAGAAGCTGCTAGTCTTCTAATGAAACTAAAGAAATGGGTTGACCTGATAGTTTGAGTTCTTATAAAAATAAATGCCCCCCTGGGACAACAGAAATAAAAATATTTCTGAGCCCCTCATTCCATTCTCACTTCGTTCAAATGCCCCCACGGGGAATTAAACCCCGGTCTCAGCCTTACTACGCTTATCCTTGCACCGCAGGGCTGCGTACTATTCATTATACTATGGGGGCTTGATAATAAAGAAAAAAAGGTGCTTTATTAAAGATTTGTGTTTTTTAAAAAAGATTTATATACCACATTCTAATACTCACAAAGAAAATGTCTTTGGAATTAAGAGAAATATTAAGGAAAAAGAACTTAAGCAAATCCCTGAACTCACGCTTGAGCATAAGAAAAAAAATTGCAGACAGCATAGATGAATACCTAGAACAAAACGTTTATCTAACAAATATAAGTTTACAAATTGAAATTTGCAATTTTAGTACAGGGTACTTAGTCATTTCACCTCTGACCAATCCTTCAGGCAATCCATATATAAAGAACTCAAAAACCTTTAAGACAACGCAACTCAAAAAAATTGCTAATGAGATTATGCAACCGCCAAAAGGCGTGTCAATAATTTTTGAGTTCTATGGCTCAGATGACGTTGGATTAAGACTAGGAGGGTATTTGCTACTTACATATATTTATTATAAAAACAAAGCAGATATGATTAAAACAATAAAAAAGGCTATTTCACCTAAGCCTGTAGAAATCAAACGTGTGTATTCTTACAATGCTGATTCACTTCTTCTTTGATATTGATTATATTTATCTGGTTATAGGCACTGCAATCGTACCGGGCGCCCTCCTGCCAACAACAGGGCCGTCAAAGACTTTAAAGCCTGCTTTTTTTAGATTTCTTCTTACTTCACCAGCGCAAGAGTAGGTTGTCAACACACCCTCTTTTTTGATATGTTTTCTTAGCTCTTTAAAAAATGCTTGGGTCCAGAGCTCAGGATTCTTTTTTGGACTGAAAGGATCATGAAGAATGATGTCAAATTTTCCTTTAACCTTTTTTATTGCTTTAACAGCGTCGCAAACCATTAAATTTATTTTTATTCCTTCTCTATTATATTTATAATTATTCTCAACCATTTCTTGAATTGCATGATAGGTCATAATCATTGGTTTAAGTTCTTTTATCTTATCTAATATTTCTTTATCTTTTTCTAATCCTATAATGGTTATCTCACAGTGCAGATTAGCTTCAAGTATTCTATCCATTGCAGCAGCTGAGTTATAGCCCAGACCAAAGCCTATATCAAGAATTCTAACCTCTTGCTTTCCTTTTACAAACTCCAAGGCTGGCTCTACAAACTTCTTAAAAGCCTCTTCTACTGCTCCAGATACTGAGTGATAAGTCTCATCATACTCCTCGCTGTGAAAGGTTATGCTGCCGTCTTTAGTGATTACTTGTTTCATGAAAAAGGAGAACACCATCCCACTTATAAAAGTAGTCCTATTAATCCAAGCAAAACCCCTAACCCAAAGAAGCCCACATAGTCATAGAGCATTCCCAGCACTATTTTTTTAATATTCTTTTTATCTTTTATATGATCACATAGATAGATGCTTCCAACAGGAAAGCCATAGAGAAATATGAGGAGGGCTATTAGGGTAATGCCATTGAAATGCCAAGCCAAGAAGAAGATTACTGCTAGAGCATAATAATATAAGGTCTCTCTATATCTGCTAAAACTAAAGATTATTATAAGCGCAGCTATCATTATTACAAATAGCACAGACCAGTTCTTCACAAAGAAAATAACAATTATTGCTATGAAAAGCAGGTGCCTTAGAAGATTAAGATAGTTCTTGCCTGGTTTTAACTCTTCTTGTGCTAAGTAGCCTACTAGCAACCCTATGTACAATCCTAAGAATATTATTAAGAGTATTATCAAATAAGTTAGGATCATATTTATACATTTAGAAGTGTTTCTTTATAAAGATTTTTAATTTTAAAATTAGGGAATGGGTTGACCACAGGGAGTGCCACCCACTATGACATCAGAGTCTCCAAGCCCTGTTTTGTTTCCCTTAGAAGTGTTAAGGATTAGTAGGTTACCATCTGCATCTTCAAAGTATATGCAGAATTCTCCTGTAACTCCTAGTTTCTTTTTTAATTCTTTGTACAAGTCTTCTGTTGAGGTGTTATCAGCAAAGGCTTTGAACTTTTTTTCATCTATATCATCTCCTATTACAAATCCATATTCATGGTTTTGTTCAAGCTGAGTCTTTAGTTGTTCTGCTTGGGGTTCTAAGGTTTGTAATCCTCCTTCTTGGTTTCTATTCATAGTTACATAGAAGATTAGTAGTACTGAAATAAAAATCACTACTGCCAGTAAAACATCCACACTCCAGACTTGGGCTCGTCCCATTTCCTCTTCTTTCCTCTTCTTAGAAGCTCTTCTTGTAGGCTTTCTCCTCTTTTTTGATGCCCTTCCCCTTTTTTTAGCCATCTTGTATTTTAATACTTTTTGATTTTTACTTTTATTCCCTTGGTTTGTAGGTTTTTATATTTTTCTATTAAAAAGAGAAAAGAGGATTTTAGACGAGTAAAAGCGAAAACTTTATAAATCTTTCTCTGTTTCGCTTTATAAACTTATCGTAAACACTTACTCGTTATGAAAAACTTGCAATGGGGGGGAATCTCAATGTCATTTGTAAAAAAATGCCCTGAATGCGGCGGAATCAATTTATTCTGGAACAAAGAAAAAGGAGAAATCATTTGTAGAGATTGCGGGCTTGTAGTAGAAGATAAAATGGTAGACTTTAGCCAAGAATGGAGAGAATTCGACAGCGCAGATGCAGACAAGCTAAGAAGAACAGGCGCTCCTATGAGCTACACCCAGTTTGACCAAGGCCTAGGAACAGATGTAGGAAAGAAATCAGACCTATACCAGCTTGGAGGAAAAGCTAAGAATAAGTTCTTCAGACTAAGAAAATGGCAGCAAAGAATTAGTACTGCGATTGAGAGAAACCTAAAGCTGGCATTATCAGAACTAAAGAGAGTTAGTTCATACCTAAGACTGCCAGGCAGTGTTGAGGAAGAAGCAGCAAGGATATATACCTTAGCAGTGCAGAAAGGACTGGTAAGAGGTAGGAGTATGGAATCAGTTGTTGCAGGAGCACTATATGCTGCTTGCAGAAGGCATGATGTGCCAAGAACTCTTGATGAGCTAGGAGAGGCAAGCAATATTGAGAAGAAAGAAATCGGAAGAACTTATAGGTTTATTACAAGAGAACTAGGTATCAAGATATTACCAAGCAACCCTGCTGATTACATCCCTAGGTTTGCCTCAAGCTTAAAGCTAAACGCAGAGACCCAGAGCAAAGCAGTAGAAATCATAGAGTCTGCACAGGATGTTGAGCTCACAAGCGGAAGGGGGCCAACAGGAATAGCAGCAGCAGCTCTGTACGTAGCAGCCTTGATTAATGGAGAGAAGAGGACTCAGAGAGAAGTAGCAGATGTGGCTGGAGTCACAGAGGTTACAATCAGGAATCGTTATAAAGAGTTGCTTGATAAGCTAAAGTTAGAGAAAGAAATCAAGAAGGTTAAGAAGAAGAGAAGGATTTAAATTATGTTTTTCTGAGATAAAATGGATAAGCCACTAGAAATCTTAGTCATCGAGGATAAGGAGCATCATCTAAGGGATGCTAAAGAATTATTTAATGAAAAAATAGCTAGTGGAATGAATATTAAAGTAGATTATGCAATAAATTATGAGGAAGCTAAAGAAAAATTAAAAACAAAGTTATATGATGGGATTTTATCAGACATATTCTTTCCAAGTGGAAGTGAAGTAGATGAAATTGATTCACTTCAGTCTATATTAAAGGAAGCTGAAAGGTATACTGGAGAAATAGATTTTGAAGAAACATTTAAAGGTGAACTACCTTACGGTATCATGATAGCAAAATATTCATTAGAAAAGAATATCCCTTGTGTCTTGATTACTGATACTTATCATCATGGAGAGAAAACAGAGCCTATCAATGGATGGACAAAGGCAATGAATCTTGAAGTGCCCTTAATTGATAGATCTCCATACAGCCTTGACTGGAAAGAAAAAGGCATGACTCATGAAGAATTAATACAGTATCAGTTCGATGAGAAAGACTGGCGGGCTGGTTATGAAACATTATTAGATAAAATTAAGGAAAGGATTGGATAAAAAGGCATTCTAAATGTACAAAAACATTTTACAAACAATCGGCGGAACTCCGCTTGTAAGGATTAATAGGCTTAATCCAAATTCTAATGTCACAATCTATGCAAAGATTGAAGGCTTTAATCCAACAGGCAGTATTAAGGACAGGATTGCCTTGAAGATGATTGAGCAGGCAGAGAATGAGGGTAAGTTAAAGAAAGGTAAAACCATTATTGAGCCTACTTCTGGTAATACAGGCATTGGCTTGGCCATGATAGGCTGTGTTAAGGGTTATGATGTTGAGATTGTTATGAGCAGTGTAGTTTCTGTTGAAAGGCAAAAAATGATAAAAGCCTTTGGTGCAAAGGTAACCTTGACACCTGCAGAGCTTGGAACTGATGGAGCCATTAAAAAAGCAAGAGAGCTTGTAAAAAAGTTTCCTGATAAGTATTTTATGCCTGACCAGTTCTCAAACAAGTACAATAAGATTATTCATTACAAAACAACTGCTGAAGAGATCTGGAAGGACACAGCTGGAGAAATTGATTACTTTGTTTCTTCGATTGGAACTTCTGGTACAATAATGGGAGTAGGTAAGGCTCTTAAAGAGAACAATCCTAAGATAAAGATTGTGTGTGCACATCCTGTGAAAGGGCATTATATTCAAGGCTTAAAGAACATGGAAGAAGCAATTGTTCCCTCAATATATGATTCTTCACAAATAGACGAGACAATTATGGTGGAAACAGAGGTTGCTTATGAGATGAGCAGAGAGATTGTTAAAAAAGAAGGAATATTCGTAGGTATGAGTAGTGGAGCAGCAATGTACGCAGCAATAGAAGTTGCAAAAAAAATTGATAAAGGAATCATAGTTGTAATCTTCCCAGATAGAGGTGAGAAGTACTTAAGTACTGATTTGTTTAGGGTTTGATTAAAGAGATAAATCATTCTAAAAACATAGATTTAAATTTGAATTTCTTTTCCCAAATGAAACCATGAAAATACTGATAACAGGTTCCAGTGGATTTATTGGAAGGAATTTAAAAAAAGCCTTGGCAAAGAGATTTGGAGAGTCTGAGTTAGTTGCTTTGAAAAGAAAGGGCAAACTTTCAGATAACGAGCATCTTATTAATTATAATGATAGGCAGACTTTGCTGGATTGCAAGGCCTGTGAGAATGTTGATTATGTGTTCCACTTGGCTGGAATCACAAGAGGAATCTCAGAAAAAGAATTTTTTCAAGCTAATGTATTGCCAACAAAGAACCTGCTTGAAGTTCTAAGTAGAAAAAGCCCAAGACTTAAGAGGTTTATTTTCTCATCGTCTCATGCTGCTGCAGGTCCATCAAGGAACATGTATCATCGTAAAAAAGAATCAGAAGAAGCAAACCCTGTTGAACATTATGGTCAAAGCAAATTACAAGCAGAAAATGTTGTGAAGGAATATGAACAGATTCTACCGTATACCATAGTTCGTCCTGGTGGTGTATATGGACCGGGCGATAAGGATTTTCTAGGGATATTTAAAATGGCTAAATCAGGGATTAATTTCTATTTTGGAAACAAAGATAAATACATCTCTTTGATTTATGTTGATAACCTTGTAGAAAGCATGATAAGTGCATCGCTTTCAGAGAAAACAATATCAAAAACTTATTTTCTGTGTAATGATGAACCAGTCACCTGGCAAAACATACATGAAACGATATTTAAAATATGTGGAAAAGAGCGTTTAACACTCAACATTCCTTATAAAGTTCTTTATTTCATATCAAATTTGGGGAATATTTATTCTTACTCCACTAAAAAAACTCCGCTACTTAATGTACAAAAAGTTAGGTTATCAAAGCCAAAATATTGGATTGCTTCTAATGAGAATGCAAAAAAGGATTTTGAATATAAAGACACCATAAGTTTAGAGGAGGGCGTACGCTTAACATATGAATATTATTCAAGAAACAACTACCTCTAGAATGAAAAACTTGATTTTTCAACTCTGCCATTTATTATTTTAATCCCTTCTTTTCTTAACAAACCTATTTTTTCTCGTACTGCTTTGCCTTGTGTTTTTCCTCTAAACCCCCCAATACTTCCATCACTGCTCACCACTCGATGACACGGAACCTTGGGCGCATACGGATTAACTCTGAGAGCCTGCCCCACAGCCCTTGGGCTGCTCTTTAGTTTTTTTGCCAGTGCTCCATATGTAGTTACTTTTCCTTTTGGAACTTTTTTTAGAAGGGCATACACTTTTCTTTGGAATGGGGTTATTTTCATGAGAATTATTTCAGTCCTTGCCATTCCCTTTCTGCTTCTGTAAATCTGTTTGGTGTGTCTGTATCAAACCATTGGCCTGAGAACACATAACCTAGGAGTTTGTCATTGCTGGCTAGTTTGGGAAACACATCATTCTCTATCATTGAGAATCCTTCTGGCACTATCTTGAACACTTCTGGTTCTAGGATGTAGAGTCCTGAATTTATTAGTTTGCTTGGTGCATTGGTTTTGCTTGGTTTCTCTATAAAGGTCATTATTTTGTTGCCGTTCATAACTGCTACTCCATATTTTGATGGGTCTTCTACTGTGGTTAGGGCTATTGTGGCTGTGCTCTTGTTTTTTCTGTGGAACATGAACATGTCTTCTAGGTCTATGTCTTTTAGTTCGTCTCCGTTCAGCATTACAAAGGTATCGTTTATCTTGCCTTTTAATAGGTTAAGGGGTCCTCCTGTTCCTAAGGGGCTCTTTTCTTTTACATAGGTGATGTTTACTCCTATCTGGCTTCCATCTCCAAAGTATTCTTTTATTTTTTCTCCTCTATAGCCTATGCTTATGATTATGTCTTTTATGCCATGTCTTTTTAATAGTTCTATGTTGTGCTCTAGAATAGGTTTGTCGTGTATTCTTAGCATGGGTTTTGGCAGGAAGTTGGTCATTGGCTTCATTTTGGTGCCTTTGCCTCCTGCTAGTATTATTGCTTTTGAGGGCTTGTTCTCTCCAAAGGCTTTGGTGAGCAGGAGTTCTACTGCATGACTTCTGTTCTTGACGTCTGTGCCATTAACGGTTTGGTCTACTTTTCCTAGGATTTCTTTTTCTATTGTCAGAGTAACCCTTTCCTTCAAAATTTCACCTCCATGAAATTTTGAGGTGCTCAAAAACTTGTTTTGGCACTCAAAATCTTTGATTTTGTTGTCCCAAAAATCTTTGATTTTTGATGACCTTCATGTTCCCCTCTTAGCTTTTTAGTTATTTATAAAGAACAAAAATGGGTAAAGCCTTTGGGTTTTTAAATATTTTGAATTTGTATGATAAAGTATGATATAGTACAACAATATTTAAATATTAGTAATACTATCTACATATTGTTGTTGGAATATAATAGAGATAAACCGAAAGTTTTCAATCGGTTAGAGGGGGGTGAATTAATGGAAGAATACCACGAAGACCCCCTAGAAGTAAACCTAGACGACATAGAAGGAAAAGATCCAAAAAGGGCAGAGTTCATTAGGGGGTATTTAAAAAAAGCCACCATCTAAGGTGACTGTAAGAAGGTGATTTAAGAGGGGGATTGCTATAAGGTGTGTTCACACCAAAACAGCTTCTAGATAATTCTGCATAACATTTACAACTCTTACTTCTACAACAGTTCCAAGCTTCAGCTTAACATTCTTAACCACAACAGGCTTGTAATAATCATTTCTGCCAACAGTAGAATAATCCTTGCCAAGCTCATCAATAATAATGTTTCCCTGCCAATCTAACCACTCCTGGTTATTAATAATCTTTGCCTGGAGTTCACCAATCCTCCTAGACCTCTGCTTAATAATCTTGGTATCAAGCTGCTTCATCCTCTTAGCAGGAGTGCCAGGTCTAGGGCAGAACTTGGTCAGATTAACAACAGGAATCCTAAGCTCTTGGAGTAAGTTGTAAGTCCTTTTAAAATCCTCTTCGGTTTCTCCTGGGAAGCCTACTATAATATCCGTGGCTATTGTAAGCTTTGGAATTGCTTTTCTTAACTTCTTAACAATCCTAACAAAGTCCTCAACCCTGTACTTTCTGTTCATTAGCTTCAAAATCTTGTTGCTAGCGCTTTGCACAGGAAGATGTACAAACCTGAACATGTTAGGATGCTTATATATCTCTATCAACTCGTCAAGGAATTCAAGAGCATGATTAGGATTAAGCATGCCAAGCCTAACCCTGTAATCACCCTTAACACTTAACAATACTCTTAACAACTCAGGAAGACTCAAGCCAATATCCTTGCCATAAGCACCTGTGTCTTGACTGGTAAGCCAAATCTCCTTTACACCGTCTTTAACAGCACTCTCAAACTGCTTTTTAATAGCACGAACATCATAACTCATAAGTTCTCCACGAGCAAAACGTGTTTTGCAATAAGAGCATTTCCCAAGACAACCAGTGCACAAAGGGATTATTTCAACCGCAGGATTCCTTCTTATTTTAGGAAGATTAAGTCTCTCCTTGTCCTTACCACCTAATAACCTCACAACATCTCTCTCAGCAGTTCTCTCAACAATTTCACCAATAGAACAAATATCTTTAACCCCAACCACGGAAATATTCTTTAACCTCTCATCGTAACGGTCTGCCTGGGAAACACAACCAGCAACAACAACTTTCTTCTTTAACTTATTTACTTTCTCTAGTTCAGAAAAGAATCTCTTCTCAGGATTATCCTTTACAGTGCAGGTGTTAAACAAAACTAGGTCGGCAGAATCCAGGTTATCAACTAGTTTATGACCAGCTTTAACAAGCAAGCCGCTCATCACTTCACTGTCAGATTGATTCAATGTGCAGCCAAAGGTTCGAATAAAGATTTTCATGGAAAACAGAATTAATACCGCCTTAATAAAACTTTTTTATTTTTATCTAATTAACACAAATTATTTAAAATCCAGAACAACCACTTTTATAAGGAAAAAGAGAGGAGGAAGTATTCTCATGCCAGAGGAAGGTTCTAGTCTGCCAGAAGATATCCGGAAGCTTGACTCCTATGATATGAGAGGAGCAATCCTAGAAACCCCTTTGCTAGCAGAGAAAGGCTATAAATTAGTAGAAGGCTTGGACCTGGGTAAAACTAATAGAAAATATACTTCTGTTATTGTTGCTGGTATGGGAGGCTCAAGCATTGCAGGCTTGTTATTACAAAGCTATCTTACAAATGAAAAACTACGCCTGGATGTTGTGCAAGATTACTCTCTTCCTATGTGGGCTGATACCAACACACTTGTAATGGCTTGTTCTTTCTCTGGCAACACAGAAGAAACTATTACTGTTTTCAAGGAGGCCAGGAGAAGGGGCTGCGGAGTAATTGCTATTTCAAAAGGAGGCAAACTAGAGGAATATACAAAGGTTTCAAGAACTCCAATAGTCATACTGCCACCAACGCCTCCAAGGTACCAGCCACGAACAGGTATGACTACACAGTTCTTTGCGATGTTGAGAATCTTAGAAAGATTAAGATTGGTTGAGAGCAGAGCAAAAGAAGTGTTTAGGTTAAAAGATGATTTAAAGCCACAACTTCAAATCTTGGAAAGAAATGCCATGGCATTATCAGAAAAACTGATATATAAGACACCGATTATATATACAAGCAAACGCTTTGAAGCAGTTGGTTACAGATGGAAATGCCAGTTCAATGAAAACTCCAAGATAATGGCTTTTAACAACGTTTTCTCTGAGATGAATCATAATGAGCTTGAAGGCTTTGAGAATCCAAGAGGAAACTATCACTCAATAATCCTAAGGTTTGACGAGGACCATAGAAGAATACAAAGAAGGATGAGCCTTGTGAAAGAGATAATGTTAAAAAAAGGGATTAGTGACACAGAGATAGGCATAAGGGGCCCTTCTTTGTTGAGCAAGATGTTCTCAGCAATCATTCTCGGTGACCTGACTAGTTATCATTTAGCATTAAGATTAAAAGCAGAGCCAAGCTTGGTGTACTTAATAGAGGATTTCAAGAAGAGGCTAGGGCCTTATGTTGCTTAGAATACAAAAAATTCACAAATTTTTTGATTAAACTTCCCCAAGAAGTTTAAAACAGAAAGTTTTATATATTTCAAGCATAAATCAGAATAATAATCACTTATCAATAAGAATCCTTGTGATTATACGAGGAAGCAAGGAGGGAAGACTTATGAAGTTTTTTTCAATTAAAAGGATGAAGAAGAAGACTTATGACGAGGATGATAATCTCCAGGCAGAAGACGAGTATGTTGAGTTGAACTCAGAAGCAGCAGAGCGTGGTAGAAGTTCAAAAATCATTGTTAGGCCTTTTGTGATGAATGACTTCTCAGACATAAAGCCTATTCTGGACTCTTTAAGAGAGGGTTACACCATTGCTCTGGTTAATATCAAGCCTTTGAAAGACAAGGACTTGGTAGAGCTTAAGAGAGCTGTTAACAAGTTAAAGAAAACCACTGATGCTATTGAAGGAGACATTGCTGGTTTTGGAGATGACTATGTTGTTGTTACTCCGAGTTTTGCCCATATATTCAGGACTAAGGGAGCAACTAATCCTTTGAGCGGGGAAACTGAAGATTAAGTTTTTTGTTTTTCTACAATTTCTATGTTATTCAAGTGTAATCCAAAAACTTTAAAAAACCCTGATTAATGTTTTAAAAAGATTTCTGTACAACAAAATAAGTGTTATGAACTAGTAGTTTGAATTACAATAAACTATAAAAAGCAAATTCCTAACAAAAGAGGTGGAATGGCTAAGAAGAAAAATGATAAAAAAGAAGCAGAGAGCGCTCCTACTGTTATCAAAGGGGAGACTTGTCCGATTTGTCATAACAAAACCTTGACACTTTCAGAGTCAGACATGGATGTTCCTTTTTTTGGAAAGACTTACATATTCTCAATGGATTGTTCTAGTTGTGGTTATCACAAAGCAGATGTTGAGGCAGAAGAGAAAAAACCTGCTTGTAAGTATACTCTTGAAATTAATTCTGAGAAGGATATGCACATAAGAGTTGTAAAATCATCAAACGCCACAGTTAAGATTCCACATGTAGGGTCGATTGAACCGGGGGAAAGCTCTAATGGCTATGTTACCAATGTTGAGGGCATTCTGCAGAGATTTAAGAAAATGACAGATGTGCTTAGAGAGGAAGCAGAGGACAAGGTAGAGCAGAAAAAAGCCAAGAACATGATTAAGAAGCTAACAAGGGTTATGTGGGGCCAGGACAAGGCAAAGCTGATAATAGATGACCCTAGTGGTAACTCTGCAATTATTTCTGAAAAAGCAAAAAAGACATAGTTTTTGATTTGGATTTTTTGCTTACAAAAAAGCATACCTCGTTGTTCACTGCGAGGATCGGTCTTCTTTTTTGAACCGAACAACCTCGCTTTATGCTCGATTATGCTTTTTTGTACCAACAAAAGCTTTGCTTTTGAGGTGCCAAAAACTTTGTTTTTGAGCACCAACATACCTCGTCCTTTAAGGCGAGGTTGTTGATTTAGAAAAATCTATGATTTTTCGTAAGGCAGTGAAGGGGAAGTTGTAATCTTTTAAGAATATATTATGGATTCCCGGTCGGCGCATATGAATTAAATTCATATGAGGGTTTTTATCTTCTAAATAGTAGTTACAATTCCATAATATTTATATATCCAGGCCGTATTTCTTTTTACAAAATGATAAATTCAATAAAAAAGGAAAAAGCAAAGAAAACTATTTGTGGTATTTTAGGAGGATTAGCCCTGTCAGGGTTAACTATGTTTGTTAGTTACGAAGTAGGAAGATGGAAAGGTATTGACCAGGGAATTGAACAAGAGAGAGCAAGAGTTGTTCAAGCAATTGATTACAGATTACAACAGTACAAGCCAGATGAACGTGAGTATGATGGCAAAGCATGGGATCTGCAAGCAACAAAGGGTTTTGTTCAATCAGGAGAATCAGCAATTTATCTTAGTGACAGGTAAAAATAGTATTTTTATTCCTTTTCAATAAGGTGCGCTTTTTTGGTAACTTTCTTCCTGTTCCCGGTCGGCGCATTTCGTCCGTAACAACCAAAACATTTAAAAACTCTAAAATTAAGTATATATTTCTAAGCTGTAACGGTGATACAAATGTGCGAGTATTGTATTAATGGTATCTGTTTTGACCCTGATAAAAAGAAAAAGGGCTTTGTAGCCCAGGAATGCAATAATTGTCCTAAGCAGAACTTCAGAGAAACCCCTGACCCAAAGGAGGAGTATATACATCCTGTGTTTAGATAATATTCTCTTAAATTTTTTATCACTTAATAGTAATATTTATAAAGGGTTTGTGTTTCGTAGCCTTTTATGGCTCTAGATGAATATGTACTGGCCTTTGTAATGGCGGGAGGAAGAGGAACAAGATTAGAGATACTTACAAAAGAGAGGACTAAGCCAGCAATAGGAATTCACGGGATTTACAGGATTATAGATTATGTAGTATCCAACATAACTAATACAGGAATACCCAGCACCATAATAGCAGCACAATTCGAACCAAGATCATTGATAGGACATCTAAGAGATGGAAGTATATGGGGATTTGATGGTATTGATAGAAAACTAGAGATTGTACACCCTTATGAAGAAGGAAAAAAAATTGTACGTTTTGAAGGCACAGCTGATTCTGTAAGGAAAAACCTTCACCGCATTAATAGATATAATCCAAGAATTGTGTTTGTACTCGGAGGAGACCATGTGTATTGTATGAACTATGAGGCTGCTATAAAACAACATATTAGTAATAATGCAGACATAACCATCATGGCAAACCTGGTTCCAGAAAGCAAGGCTCATGACTTTGGTCTTATAAAAATAGATGAACAAGGAAGAATAATAGCCTTTGCTGAAAAACCTAAAGAAAAGGAGGTTATAGAAGAATTCAGACTAACCCCAATAATAAAAAGCCGCCTCGGAATCCCAAACTCAAATTCAAACCTGGATTTCCTTGCATCTATGGGTAACTACATCTTTTTCCATGACCAACTCGAAGTTTTTTTAAAACAACACCCAGGAGATGATTTTGGAAAAGAGATTATTCCTAGCATAAAGGAGAATAAAGGTAGGCTTTATGCATATGTATTTAATGGTTATTGGCGGGACGTAGGTAAACTTGTAGATTATTTTAACTGCAACATGGATTTCACAAAAGAAAGAGCACCTCTAGACCTAATAGCTAATAGAATAAGAACATCTGTAAGATATCTTCCAGGACCAAGAATAGCAAGCGGTGCCTCTGTGCAAAGTTGTATTCTGAGCCCAGGAGATGAGATTTCAAAAGGATGCGTTGTAAAGAATTCAGTTATAGGATACCAAACCCTTATGGAGAAAGACTCTGAATTAAAAGAATGCATATTGCTTGGTGCTGATAGGAATGAGTTCTTTAACAATAAGCTCAGACATGAAAATATTACTCATATAGGTGAGGGTTCAAAATTAGAAAAAGTTATTCTAGATAAGAATGTAAAAATAGGTAAAAATGTGATTATAAGCCCAGAATATGATACCTATGAAGAAAGAGAAGAAAAACTCAAGAGCATTGGACTAAAACCTTACACAGAGCTTGAGGATGGAAGAGCTAAGGGAGATTATTATTTGGATAAAGAAACTGGAATTTTAGTTATTGCAAAGCAACGCGACCCAACCCAGTACATGTTCCCTTCTAATTTTGAATGCTAATAGTAATTAAAATACTAAGCTTAAGAAAAAGCTTCCTTTTTCAAAACCTCTGCCTTATCTGTCTTCTCCCAGGTAAACTCTGGTTCTTGCCTGCCAAAATGCCCGTAACAAGCAGTCTTCTTATATATGGGTCTTTTTAGTTTAAGATACTTTATCATCTCTGCTGGTTTAAGAGGAAAGTTTTTCTTTATTAGCTCTAATAATTTACCATTATCAATCTTTCCTGTTCCAAAGGTATCAACAAGTACACTCACAGGCTCTGCTATTCCAATAGCATAGCCTAATTGCACCTCACACTTATCAGCTAAGCCTGCTGCTACTATGTTCTTTGCAATGTAACGAGCCATATAACTAGCACTCCTATCAACCTTGCTTGGGTCTTTGCCTGAGAAGCAGCCTCCTCCATGACTACCCACTCCTCCATAAGTATCTACAATTATTTTTCTTCCTGTAAGCCCGCTATCAGCCACTGGTCCTCCTATAACAAACCTGCCTGTAGGGTTAATAAAGAACTTAGTCTTGTCATCAATCCATTCTCCACAAACAGGCTTAATGATTTTTTCTTTTACTTGTTTTCTTAATTCTTCTATACTAATATCAGGGTCATGGTGGGTGCTCACCACAACAGCACCCACTCTTACAGGTTTTCCATCATCATACTCCACTGTCACTTGGCTCTTACCATCAGGCCTTAGAAAGGTTAGTTCTTTCTTCTTCCTAGCCTCTGCTAATCTCATGGTTAGTTTATGAGCAAGCATTATTGGTAAAGGCATAAGCTCAGGTGTTTCTTTGCATGCATACCCAAACATGATTCCTTGGTCGCCTGCTCCTTGCTCATGCTCTTTTGTCTCATTCACGCCTTGGGCTATGTCAGGGCTTTGCTCAGAAATACTGGTAAGCACCCCACAGGTCTTATAGTCAAAGCCATACTCTGGCTTGTCATAACCAATCTCTTTAAGAGTGTTTCTAACCACTTCTTGTATATCAACATAAGTCTTGGTTGTGACCTCGCCAGCAGCAATAATAAAGCCTGTTTTTGTCAAGCACTCAACTGCTACTCTTGAATTAGGGTCATCTTTTAGCATTGCATCAAGGATTGCGTCAGAGACCTGGTCTGCTACTTTATCTGGGTGACCTTCAGTTACACTTTCTGATGTAAAAAAATAGTTTCCATCCATTTTTACTTACCTCCTAATACATTTTCTTTATATGGCAGATATTTCCTTTTTAAGAAAATAGTTGCGTTAGAATAAATATATTTTGCAAGCTTTTCTCCTCTAGAACAGGAATATTGAATTATAAATGTGTTTGTTTTTGCTTTTCTTATATTCGCATCAACACCAATCGCATCTTTAACGACTTTTACAAATCCTTCACAAAATTTTTTTGAACCAGAAGCAACAGTGATTTCAAAATAAGGGCTTCTTTTTCGAGAGAGATACCTCACATTTCCATCTCCATCAATAACTCCACGAACAAAATCTTTTAAGAAACTCTTTGGAATCGTAGGAAAGTCTAAAGTTAAGGATTTTTTTGGAGTAAGTCCTAATTTCAATAAATTTAAGCACATGTATTTACTGTTTATTATTAACCTATAAGACTTTGTCTTTGATGAGAAAAGAAGAGGTTTTGTACTTGATAAAAGTTTTCTAATTCTCTCTAAGTGTTCTTTATCTTTTTCAGCAGCAGTTATTGTAATAGCACAATACCCTTTTTTTGTATTATAATTAATATTTCCATCAGAAAAAATCAACCCTAAGATATAAGCAGATTTTTCACTCCATTTATCAAAGAATTTCTCATTTACAGTGTGTTTTTTAAATTTTAAATCCAACTCTTTAGACCATCTGTTTACACTTGTTTTACCCAGGCCTAAAATCTTTGCCATTTGTCTTTGAGAAATCTTGTTGAAGTTTGATTTAATAAAAGATAAGCATTCTCTTTTTTTATTTTTTGAAATTATAATTCCCATAAACTAAGCCTCCTTTGTGGGAATTCATAATTTCTAATAAAAAAAGATTGCTTCATTATAAATTGGTTATATAAGATTGTGGTTCCTTCTGTAACGCTTTCACTTGTAAAAAAGTATTTGCTCATAAAAAAACCACCTCATACTCAACTTTTCTTAAGAACCAGTATTTATAAGGGTTGTGGATTCTGATTCTATTTTTTCGAAAGATTAATAAAAAAACAAGGCTTAGCTCTGAATATGCGAAAAGCCAATATTGTAATCATTATAATAATCCTAGTTTCATTTATAATTGCGCTCTGGGCTTATCCTAATGTGCCTGACAAAATGGCTTCTCACTGGAATGCTAAAGGCCAGGTGGATGGTTATATGTCTAAGTTCTGGGGTTTGTTCCTAATGCCGATTATATCTTTTAGTTTGTTCTTGCTCTTCCTTGTTATTCCTGTGATTGACCCTTTAAAAGCTAATATTAAGAAGTTCAGAAAGTATTTTGACTGGTTCATTATATTATTATTTGTGTTCTTTTTCTACATCTTCATGCTTACTATTCTCTGGAACTTAGGAGTTAGATACAACATGAATATTGCAATGGTTCCTGCTCTTGGCCTGCTCTTCTTTTACATAGGCATATTATTACAAAAGGCTAAGAGGAACTGGTTTATTGGCATCAGAACTCCTTGGACTCTGAGCAGTGACCAGGTTTGGGATAAGACTCATAAGCTAGGTGCAAACCTGTTCAAGATTGCAGGGGTTGTTGCTATCATAGGAATCTTTTTTCCCAAGTACTCGATTTGGTTTGTGCTTATTCCTGTGCTAGCATTTGCCTTTTATTTGATTGTTTATTCCTACTTTGAGTATCAGAAGGAGAAAAAATAATCTTATTCTCTAAACTTGTTTATCTTTCCAAAGTTATAAACTTTATCTCCTAACACAAATGCTTCAAACTCATTAATATTACTAATAAAAGGACTTAACAGTTTTTCCTGTAGCACATCTGTGCCTTCTGTTACAAAGTTAAAGCTAGGCATCACAATCAGATTTTTCCCTCTGTATTTTCCTAGTAAAAAGCACTTATATTTTTCAACCCTTACATCATCTCTTATACCAATAGCCGGGTGCTCATGACCAATAATGATTGTCTTTATCTTTTTCCATTCCTTTATCTGGTCATCAAATATCTTATGGCCATGGCAAAATAAATAATTATCAACAACAAAATAGTCTTTAATTTCTAAATCTTTTTTTCTAGCAAGAGGCCCCAGAATTGTATCGTGATTACCTTTTATTAGAACCACTTTTGCCTTGTCAAGCAGATAATCAAGCAAATTAAGAGTATCACGCCACTCCTGCTTAGAAATAGTGCCAAACTCATGCTTTATATCGCCAAGCATTACTATAAGCTTGGGCTTTACATTTTTGAAAACATCTTCCAAATTCTTCATAATTTCCTTGAACTGCAACCTAGGAATAAGAATCCCTTGCTTGTTAAGAGCCTCTTCATAGCCAATATGAGTGTCTGCAATAACAAGGATTTTTTGCTTTTCAAAGAAAAGGGCTAAGCCAATGATTTTAATATTTGGGAGGATGTTCATTTTAAAAATAGTAGCCCCGCTTGGAGGCTAGCTTGGTTTTGTCCTTTCAGAGAGCTTGGCTTTAATTTTTCCAACCAGCCATGCTCCTGCTTTGCTCAGCAAAAACGCTGCAAGTATCTCAAGCATTATTACTGGAAAGGTGAAAGGGGTAGCCCATGTCTTAAGATGTTCTGGATAGCTGGATAGATATGAAAAGACTGTATATGCTGATACTGCTGTGGTCACATACCCGCATGGGGGGAAAACACAATTTATTGATATTCTAAAAGGAACTATCTCAATAAGAAAGAGTAATGCTAGTATCACAAAAAAGAGGATTACACTAATCCATCTAGGTGCAAAAAACCGTTTTATCAGTTTCCTAAGAAAGAATGGGCCTAGTATAATTATAACTAAAGGAACCCAGATAATGAGCACTAAATGAAATATCGCTCCCCATGTTATCATCCAGATACCAAATAATCTTAAAAGTGAGAGAATTCCTGCGATTGCTACTAAGATAATCAACAATATCTTGACTGTGACTTTTAGCTCCATGATAAGTTATTTGCCTTATGTATTTTATAAATATTCCGAAAGTTTCAAATCAAGTTGAAATGTTCCTTTAAAACGGACAGAAGTATAAGATAGCCCTGCTCGGACTTTCGCTTGAAGACCGCGTACTCTGCTTCTTCGACATTTCGAACCGAGGTCTTCGGACATTCTCGGCTTGGATTGCCTCCAAAATCCGAAATGATTAGCCTTCAATGATTTGGCCACTACACTACAGGGCTATACTCATTCATTACTGTTTATGGGTTTATAAAGTTTTTTTAAGATATCAAAGGAAAAGTATAAATAATCTATTCTTTTCCTGTTTGCCATGATCATCCGTTCTCTTAGATTGAGGAATATAAGATCGTATGTGGATGAGACCATTAGCTTCCCTACTGGCTCTGTGCTATTATCAGGGGATATTGGGAGTGGCAAGACCTCAATCCTATTAGCCCTTGAGTTTGCTATCTTTGGAATTATGAAAGGGGTGCTCACAGGCAATACCTTGCTTAGGCATGGTGCTAGTAAGGGCTCTGTTGAACTCTCATTCACTCTTGGTAAGGATAATGTATCTATTAAGCGTTCTTTAAAAAGAACTTCCAGCGGAGTTGTGCAGGAACCAGGAACCTTGACTATTAATGACAAGGTCTTCGAAGGAACTCCTCAGGAATTAAAAGCCAGGATTCTTGAATTAATTGGTTATCCAGAAACCTTACTTACCAAGTCTAAGTCTTTAATCTTCAGGTACACGGTTTTTACCCCGCAGGAGGAGATGAAAAGGATTCTTTATGAGAACAGAGAGGAAAGACTTGATATTCTTAGAAAGCTGTTTAATATTGATAAGTACAAGCGTGTTAAAGAGAACTCTCTTAACTATATCAGGGAGCTTAAGAACAAGGTCAGTGTTTTGCAGGGCAAGCTTGAGATTCTGCCTGATAAGAAGCAAGAGCTAGAAGAGTATGACAAGCAGGTTGAGGAGCTCAAGGAAAAGCTTGAGGATAAGGAGGGTGAGCTCTCAGATATTAAGGATGAGTTTGAAAAAGTAAAAAAGGGTTTTGACAAGCTAGAGCAAGAGCTTGAGGAGTTGAAAAAGGTTGAGAAGGAGTGCGAGGTTAAGAAGAGTGAGTTTAGCTCATTCACCAAGCAGTTGGAAAGAGGAGAAGCAGAGCTAAAAAAGGTTAATTCAATGCTTGATGAACTCTTAAAAGGTTTAGAAGGCTTTGATATAAGCAAGGCAGAAGAGATAAAAGAAACTATTAAAAGGAAAAAAGAGGAGCTTAAGAAAATTGATAAGAAACTATCAGAAATTAATTCCAGGAAATCAGAGTTTAAGACAAAGAAAGAGGCTTCTGAAATTATTATTAAAAAAATAACAGACCTTGATGTGTGTCCTACCTGCCAGCAAAAGATTACTCTGAAACATGCAAAAGAGGTGAATGCAAGGGAGCAGGTGATTATCAAAACATGCGAAACCAATCTTGAAAGGCTTGAGGAGTGGAATAAAAAGTTAAGTGGTAAAAAGAGGGCCATAGAAGAAGAAATTGATAATTATATTAGAGGAGAAAAAGAGCTTGAAGCAAAAAAAGTAAAACTTGACGCTCTAGAAGAGAAAAAAGAGCGTAAAAAGAATCTTGAAAAAGAATTGTCTGATTTAAAAGATAAGAAGAGCAAGCACAAAGAAGTGATAAAAGAATTAGAGCAAAGGCTTGAGCAGCAAAAAGACAAGAAAGAAGAGTTTGAAAAAGCAAAGCAGGAACTAGAAGATAAAAGAGAAGAAAAGGATAAGCTTGAGAAAGCAGTGGTTGAGAAGAAAACCCAACTCCAGACTATTAACAAATTAATTGAGAGATTAAAGCAGGAGATTGATAGGATGAAGCAGGATGAGAAAAAACTCTCACAACTCCAAGAGATAAAGACCTGGATGCAAGACCACTTCATCATTTTGGTAGATGTTATTGAGAAGAGCATTCTTGCAAGAATCTACAATGAATTTAATGCCTTTTTCCAAGAATGGTTCAACACCCTGCTAGAAGACGAGGCCCTTAGTGTGAGGCTTGATGACTCTTTCTCCCCTGTGATTGAGCAAAACGGTTATGAGACCTGGCTTGACAACCTGTCAGGAGGGGAGAAGACCAGTGTAGCCCTTGCTTACAGGTTAGCCTTAAATAAGGTTATCAATGACTTCCTAAGCACTATTAGGACTAGAGATCTAATCATCCTTGATGAGCCAACAGACGGTTTCTCCTCAGAACAACTAGACAGAGTAAGAGAGGTGCTTGACCAGATAAACGTAGCCCAAGGCATAATAGTAAGTCATGAAGCAAAAATGGAGAGCTTTGTGGACAGCATAATCCGTGTAAGAAAGCAGGGGCATGAAAGCAAGATATTCTAACAAAAGATTTATATACATTAACAACAAATGAAATAATAATAAGAAATAAAGGGTGGGGATAAATGAAAAAACATCTATGTATACTAACATTTGTTCTATTATTATTTGCACTAGCAGTAAATGCTGATGAGCCTATTAGCATACTCCTGAAATCACCTAGTGATGGAGCTGTTATAACAACTTATGAGCAGGACTTTCTTTACGGTTTTAGCGAGTATGTTGATATTCTTAACTGCTCCTTAATTGTTGATGACAAAGTCGAAGGTTTCAGAAACATTCTTATCAGGAGAACCAACAATAAAATGACCATAGAGCTTGAAGCAGGAACCCATACTTGGTTTATGAGGTGTTTTGATACAGAACACAGCCAAATATTGTCTGAGAAAAGAACACTGACTGTTAATGTTGGTGCAGAAATAAAAGAAGGTTATGAAATCCTTTACAATCCAAACGGCCTTAGGAGTTATGTATTCACAATAGCACCTGGTCAGAGCCCTGTAGAGCTGCCAGCCATGAAAGGAGGAGAGGACATCCAGATAAAGATTGGCAAAACCGTTCATTACCTTGATATTATTAAGATGGGTGTTTCTGGGGATACCAACTTTGTGGAGGTAAGAGACAGAAGTGCAGGTACTATTCATAAGATGCTTGTCCCTTCCACGTTTAGTTTTGATTTTGATAAAGATAAAACTATAGATATTGAGCTTTCTTTAATAGATGTTGAGAGAAACGTTAATGCTTATTTTGTTGTGACTCCTTACCCAAGAACAACTGTTGAAGAGGAAGAAGAACCAGAGGAAGTTACTGAGGAGCCAGAACAACAACCTGAAGAGGAAGAGGTTATAGTTGTTGAGGATGAAGAACCAGTAGTAAAACCTCCCACTCCCCCAGAGCCACAACCAGGACCAGAGAAGAAGAGTAATGCTCTCCTCATTTTGGTAATAATAGTTATAGCATTAGTAGTGATTATTGCCCTCTACCTAGTTTTAAAAGGCAGAGGAAGAGTGAGGACCATACATGTAGGAGAAGAAGACCCTTTTAGCAGGCCTAAAACCAAAAAAAAGAAACACAAGAGCTCAAAGCATGATGAGGAATGGCCTTTGATTGATAAAAAGGAAAAGTTTGATATCATAAAAAGCGTAGAACCAAAAACAAGAAGATGAGGAAATGCAAAGAATAACAAAGCTTGAGATAGTTTTTGGCTTATTTACCCTTGCATTAATATATTTTATTATTGCAAATAATGCTTCAATAACAGGCTTTTTGATAAGCCCTGCTGCTGAAGTAATCTTAATCTCTCCTATTGATAATGCCCAAACTCAACATACAACTATTCAATTTATGTTTAAGTATCCCCTTGAGCTTGAGATAAAGGAGTGTGCCTTGCTGCTCAATGAAAAGGTTGCCAAGACCACTAATGCACTGTTCTCACCTCATGATACTAGGATAAAAACAGAGCTGGTACCTGGCACTTATCATTGGAGAATAGAATGTGTTGATACAAGCAACCAAGTCATTTATTCAGAACTAAGAAAACTCATAATAGGCGAGCAAGAAGAATCTGAGCTAAAAATAAGCAGGTTCCCTGATAGAGACGGCTTTATCTATGAATTCGAGCTAAAGGATAATCTTGAAATAGACATAAAAAACGTGGTACCCAATGATGTTATAAGAGTAAAAGAGCAGGATATTACTTATGATATGAACATCCTGAGAGTAATCCAGGATTACAGTACAGGCATAGAATTCGTAGAGCTCCTAATATCTGATGGGTATAAAAGGATAAAACTAGGGGAAGGTGATTCTACTAGCATTGATTTTAATAATGATGGCTATGCAGAACTGGATATAATACTAAATGATATTTCTTTTAGAAAAGCCTTCTTCACAGTCAGCACAGAAAAGCAGAGTAGTAACATAGCAGGAAAAGCATTACAAGAACCAGCTCAAACATCTCAGCCACTAACCCTTCTAGAAGTGTTCTTGGCAGGACTAATAATAGCTCTGATCATTGCTATAATCTTCGTATTAAAGAGAAGAAAAGAAGAGGAGAAACAATACCTTACTGAGCTTAAAGAAGATTCTAGTAAAACAAATAAACCAAGAAAAACCAAGAAAAAGGTAACAAAAAAGACAAAGAAGACAGGTTCTAGAAAAAAATCAAAGAAATAAAAAAATAATTATATAAACCAATACTATTTCTTCCATAAAACGGGGCTGTAGTGTAGCTTGGCCAACAAAAACCTCAGTTTTTGAGGTTGCTTGGAGCAACCATCATCCCAGCTCGGGGTTTGCGAGAAAAGCATGCCTGTATATGCTTATCAATGAAACGAACAGCTGGTGACCGGGGTTCAAAAGAAAAACTGATCTGCAGTTTCTCTGAGAGTCCTCGCAGCCCCACTTTCCCATAAATTTAAAAATAAGCTTTTATTCTTTTTTAGTATGTCAATATTTTTAACATCACTGGGATTGTCAATTCTAATTCAAATAGTGATGTTCATACCTGCTTATTTTTTTAAAACCGATAAGTTAACCGACTTGTCATATGGACTTACCTTTATAATTTTGGCTTTCCTGGTCTTGGTTCTAAATAGTATTACTATTGGAAAGGTTATCCTCTTCCTAATGATCCTTATCTGGGGCTTAAGACTTGCTCTTTTTCTGTTCAAACGAATAAGAAAGATTAAGAAGGATGCAAGGTTTGACAAGATAAGAGGTAGTTTTGTTAAGTTCTCGGGTTTTTGGCTTATGCAAGGAGTAAGTGTATGGCTTATCCTGTTACCAACCCTTATCTACTTAAATTCAGAAGTAAAAGAAATAGGTCTTGTCTCGTTCATAGGATTTCTTATATGGATGACAGGTTTGCTAATAGAATCTACTGCTGACAAACAGAAGTTTGCTTTCAAAAATAATCTTAAGAATAAAGGAAAATGGATTGAAAATGGACTATGGAAATATTCAAGGCATCCTAACTATTTTGGTGAAATGCTTTGCTGGATAGGTATATACATTTATTGCCTGCCTACATTATCCGCATCTTTGTTGAACACCCTTGTAGGCCTTGTTAGTCCTTTATATATTATATTCATTCTTCGATTTGTCACAGGCGTTCCAAAGCTAGAAAAACATGCTGATACAAAATATGGCAGGAATAAGAAATATCAGGAATACAAAAAAAGAACCAGCATGATTATTTTATGGCCTAGAAGGAAAAAGTAAAGTTTTACTCACTCAAAAATAGAAAGGTATATAAAGGTAATACTCTATTAGACTTATTGGTTTTAAAAGGGCAGGAGGCGAGTTTCCATGAATAAAAAAATAGGGTTTAGACTCATATTCATGTTGATAATAGTGTTAGTCTTGCTTCTCATGACATGCCTACAGGCATCAGCATTCACCTATTTTGTTGAGACCCTTAATAACACCATCACAAAGGAGGAATCTGCTTTTTTTAAGCTGATTATCAAAAACCCTGCTGGTTATGAGGATTTTTTTACTGTAAGCACAAGGGATATTGACTGGTTATTGGATGTTGAGCCAGCAGTAGGCTTGATACCCCCAGAATCAGAGGCAAAGTATATTATTGAACTAAAACCAAAGCTCATAGTAGAAGAGGGAAAAACCTATTTCATTCCTATCAAAATAAAGTCTGAGAAAACAGGGTTTCACTTTGAGGAGACTCAGAAGTTTGCTGTGTATGTTGTGCCCTCATATCTGCTTAACAGAACCTATGCACCCACAGTTACAACAATAGTTTATATGGATAAAAAGATTGATCCCAGAGAGAAAGTCTCTGTAAGACTTAATCTCAGAAATAGAAACCCCAGAGACCTTGAGGATTTAAAAGTGATTATTAACGGAGAAATTTTTTACAAAGAATACACCACTCACCTATTACCTTTGGAAGATAAGACCAATGAAATCCTGTTCGAAGTTGACCCTCTTGTAGAACCAGGAACAAGAAAAGTCACAGTTACTCTATTCTTTGAGGATAAAAGAATAGCAGAATCATCTGTTGAGTACGAAATCATAGGATACATTAATATGCAGAAGACTTATACTAGGAAGAGCGTCTTGTTTAGAACAGAAGAAAGTTACACCCTCTATAATAATGGGAATCAGGAAGGAACTGCTGAGAAAAAGTTTAGTATCAACTTTTTTAAGAGGTTATTCACAAAATTCTCACCCGACCCTGTTAAAGAGGAAGGAATTGACGGCAAGACCTACTATGTTATAAGAGAAGACCTGTTCCCAGAAGAGAGCCTAAAAATATTTATTATCACTGACTACAGACTCCTGGTACTAATCATCATCTTAATAATATTGACAACTATACTTTACTACGCTCTTAGAAGCCCTATCATCATTGTTAAGAGTGCAGAGCCTCTTGGGAAAACAAAGGAAGGAGTGAGTGAAGTAAAAGTAAGGATTTATTTAAAGAACAGGGCAAGAAGACCCATACACAACCTTAGAGTAACAGACAGTGTGCCAAGCATAGCAGAGATAGAGAAAAAAGCGCACCTAGGCTCAATGGAACCCATAAGCATTGGAAAGAGCAAGAGAGGCACAGTGGCTAGATGGGAGCTTGACGTGTTAGAGTCTTATGAGGAAAGAATAATAACTTATAAGATTAAGTCAAAACTCAAACTAATAGGAGGTATCAGACTTCCAAGTGCAAAAGCCAGGTTTGACACCAAGAAAGGAAAGGAAAGAACAATCTATTCAAAAGGAATTAATCTGGTGCACAGGGAGTGAGTTTTTTTCTTTTATTTTCTTTATGTGAGCATTGTTGTTATTATTGGCCTCAGAGTAAAAATAACAACAATGCGAACGAACAAAACTTTTATAAACATATCATTTCTTTCTAGTCTATACCCCGCGTAGCTCAACGGCAGAGCGTTCGGCTGTAGATGTCGTGTTGAGAAGCCGACTGGCTAGAAATGATACACGACCAGCTGTTCCCGAAAGGTTCCTGGTTCAAATCCGGGCGCGGGGACTTTCACTTCTTGTAAGTAGTAAAATAATCGAAAGATTTATAAAGTTAAACTGCCCTTGTAATGGGGATATTAAAATGTTAAGATTAAAAGATATGTTCCAAAAAGCAAAAAGGCATAAAGGAAAAATTATAACTGGAACAATTTTAGCCGGAGCACTTGCCTTTGGTCCTCATCTATATGTAACAAGCCAAGATTGCTTAAGAAGAGGAAAAATTGAAAATAATATAACTCAGCTTGAGCAAACTCTCTCAGATACATATCATCTTGAGATAGATGTTTGGAGTGAACCCACTCTTGTAGGATTTGGCAGACCGAGTCCTCCGCTCATCAAAAAATCTGGCCTTAGATCTCATTCTCCGTATATGTCGTTAAAGGCTTTGGAGGGGTTAGAAGAAGCAATGCGCTATTATCCTAAGGAATTGCTTCAGAAGCATCTGCAAAAGGTTGAGATTGTGCGAGCTTATACATATAGTACAGAAGAGATTATGAAGCAAGGTGCAACACCTGTTGCTTATGTGACTTTCTGGGGTGGCATGTCAATTAGTGCCGGAAGGGATGAATGGCTCAGGTACCATCATGCTGTTCTCGGAACTATTTTTGAGAATAAAAGTTTTCATCATGAACTTGCCCATATATTAACTCAGGATATTCCTAAAGAAGAATGGAGGGCACTTCACCCTGATGCCGTTTATAATTCCTCAACATGGAAGTCACTCCCCTCAACACCTCCTGGATTTTTTAACAACTATTGTACACATAGTATTGGTGAGGATATTGCAGGCACTGTTGAACTGTTATATAGTAATGACTATAAGCGAAGGATTGATAGTGATACCGTTCTTAGAAAGAAATCCGAATATCTTAAAAAATGGTATTTGACCATTTCTGACGGTGTCATTAATGATACATATTGGTCTACAGTGCAGAATGGTAAGATTCCAAAGTGGTAAGATTATAACCAGATTAATTTCTCACGAAATGACACTACCTTATTTTTCAGGACTTGAATGAAAACTATCCGCCCGGGCGTAGGGATATTTATTATTTTACAGTGGTTACAAAACGAAACTTTTTTAAATCAGTTCTTATTTAGAAGTTTAGGTAGATATTATGGTATTTTTACTTAAAAAAACTCTGAATGATTATTTTACACAGGAAAGAAATAAACTTGACCATATTGTTGCATTAGAGATAGGACCAGAGCATGCTCCAATTCTTAGAAATCTAAAAGAATACTTGAAGGGGAGGCAGATTGAGATTACTTATAGAGGAATGAGTTATTACTTTGATTTAAGTACATATTGGGAAAACGCTGACAGAGATGGCTTAGAATTAATGGGAAAAGACAAACCAGAATATAGGCCTGACACAACCAAACCTTTTTGGTATAGGGATTTTGCTAAAGAAAAACTCATAAAACAAGAAACAAATAACGATGGTATTCAATCAGTTTTCTTTCCATGGGATGCTAAAGATTTGCCTTATCCTTTTGAGGATAATTATTTTACAGAAATACACAACCACATGATTACTGATAAAATTGTAAGGACAACTCCAGAAGAATTTCAACCAATTCGACCAACTATTGATGAGTACGCCAATGAAATTAATAGGATACTAAAACCAAATGGAATTTTCTTCTTCACAAATCAAGGACATTTTTTTAACACCTATAATTATCATAAGCATCATCGAGAGTTTACTGAGGCATTTAAAAAACAAGGTTTTGATATAGCATTCATTTCTTTGTTGGATAAAGAAGTAAAAAGAGGATTATATCATTTTACTCACAATCCTGTACATGTCAATATGATTCTATTGGCTCAAAAGAAATAGTTTGGGGGACTTCTACCAAAACTATCCATCCGGGCGCGGGGACTATTTTCTATTTTATTGACGACAAAACGTGTTTTTCATATGTTATTATATGCCGGGATTGCATTTTGAGAGGATTGAAATTGAATGATTATGTTTCAAATATCTGAAGCAAAAGCAAATCTTAAGAAAATGATTTGCTCTTGTTTAAATATTTCCTGAATATGTTCCAAAACAAAAGAATCATTAGTAAGTAAACAAATCCAACAACTATAGCAGGGTATGCATATGATTGTATAAGAACTTGCTGCGAAGAATCAGAAAGAACTCCCATAACCTCACTATCATGCAAAATTCCGAATACAGTCAGGATTAATGCACCCAGTGCGACTATGTTGTTCCATAGTTTGCTTTTATCTCTCTTAAGCATAAAAAGATTATAGATAAAGAACATGCCTAACACTCCAAGTATTAGATAAGCCACAAAGAAAATCTTCTGAGTCATAAGAACAGGAGCGCCTCTTGTTGTGACTGTAGAAGTTATTCCCTTGATAAAATTGACTATCATCAAAAGAAAACCTAAAACACTAACTATTGTTACTGCCCATACAAATTTTGGTCTTTGCATAATATAACACCTCGCTAGTTAATTTTTTCTTATTAATTAGCCAGTTGCATACGCTTTAAGCATACAATTTGCATACCCTTCTTTTACTTTCATCTCGTATGTTATCGCATAATGCAATATTATTTTTAGTGCCCATGACGATGGTACTATAACAATCATCGATTATTTCAGTTTTAGAACCTTTCTGGCAAATTGAAGGATCATCTAGGCGTATAGCAACAGTTGCTAAACAACTTGCTTTTGCAAGAGACGTAGATATTGTTAAGCAAATATCAGAATTATTTAGCATTCGTGCAACTCCGCTATAACAGTGATCTTTTGAACTTTGTGTAACAATCCTTTCACAAATGTTTATATCTCCATTCATCCAAGCAACACCGGCCAGGCAATCGTCTTTGTTCTCTTGGGGAGTTGATGTAGCATCGCCTGTCTGTATTTTGTTGCAAATTGATACGTCTTGCTTCTTTGCTGCAATTAAAGAATAGCAAGTAGGTTTAAAAGCATATGAATCTGATAATTTATCACAAAGATTAGCATCTTCTCTTGCTCTGGCAACCACATCAAAACAAGTGTCTTTTATACTAATATCACTAATTTTGTCACAAAAACCAGGGTCAGAATTTTTTTCTGCCAACTTAGAGTAGCATAACTCCTTATAATAGAAGGTTTCAGATAATCTATTGCACAGTTCAGCATCCACCAGTCCTCTTAAAATTAGGTTAGAGTAACAATAATTTTTTTTCTTTGAATCACTGATTTTGTCACAAAAAGCAGAATTTGAGGTATTTTGCGCTAGTTTAGTGTAGCAATCATCTTTTTCAGGCTGAGCCTCACTGTCGCAATTCGAGCTTGGAGCAGGTAAAGCTGGTTGAGCAGGTTCTGCTTGGTCTGGCTCAGCAGGACTTGTTTGGGTTTGCTCTGAAGCGCTCGGAGTTTCCTGCACTTGCTCATCGTATTTTTCTTCTGAGACTTGATTTTCAGTTGATCCTCTTACAGACAAATCTTCAGACTTTGTGCAGGCTGTCAGCAAAAAACAAAGAACGATTAGTAGGAGTAATACCGTGTTTATTTTCATACCTAAGTTTTATAGAATTAATGTTTAAATAATTTTCTAATTTGAGGAATAATAACCAAAGAGAATTATGTTATTCCTACCATTATCGCGCTAGATCTGTCAGGACTTGTAGCATAACTTCCAGCCCGGGGGCGAGGACTCTTTATTTCTTTTGATAGAAAACCTTTTTCTTATAGTCCTCTAGCATTCTTGCGCTTGGGAAGAACATATTCTTAGGCACTTTGTTTATGTCAAACCATTTCCACTCTGTTATCTCATCTGGCTCCATCACTTTGGGTTCGCCTTCAAAATCATCTGAGAACAAGCCTATGGTTACAAAGTGGGCGTACTCGTTCTTGTCATTGTTCACACACATCACTCTTATCTTGTTCAGCTTTATTCCTGTCTCTTCTCTTACTTCTCTTCTTGCACACTCCTCAAAGGTTTCTCCGTAGTGTAGTTTACCGCCAGGCATTGTCCATGTCCCTTCTCCATGCAACTCAGAATCAGCTTTGTTTGGGTCTTCATGCCTCTTGCCAAGAAGTACTTTGTTATCTTTTAGAAGCATTACTCCGCAGCCCACCCCTACTCTTTTTTTATCTAGCATTTTTACACTCTTCAGTCAAAATATGCTTTTGCTTTCGGCAATAATTCTTTTAAATATTTTTTGCTTGTTTTTGTTTTAAATAAAGGCACCCTATCTTTCTCAAAATACTCTTCTAAGAATTTCAAGTAATCTTCTTTTGTAAATGTTGGTTTAACTCTTTCAACGTCAATCTGCGCTAGACTATCAGCTTCAAAAACTAATTGTTCATCTCCTGTTTTTATTTTATCTTCGAGTTCAGATGCTAGTTTCATTCTTTTTTATCCTCCACATTCCCACCTTTATCCTCTCTATCTTTTTTTTATGCTGCGCCATGCTTTGTTTTATTGGAAAGTCATACTCATTATAATGTGTTGTGGTAAAGCCATTATCTTTAACCAGCTTATCAATATATTCCTTTGTGCTGGCTTTGTGAAACGAATAGATAACCTTTGCTATGCTCATGGCCTTTAATAAGAATACTGTGTCTATCTTCTGGTTTTTGGTTCCAAAGGGCGGGTTCATTATCACTATGTCTGCTTGCGCATCAAACACTTCTATGTCTCCTGCTGTAAAGCTTGCGTCCAGCTCAAGCCCTGTTTCCTGCTCTAGAAAGGCTTTATTCTTCATTGCCAGTTCCATGGCTTTGGTATCTATATCTATTAGAAAGGCTTTTTTTGCTCCTAGTACAAGGGCTCCGAGGCCTAATATACCTGTGCCTGAGCCTAGGTCTGCTATTACTTTGTCTTTTATGTCTCCTTGCATGTGAGCAAACCAGAGGGTTTCTCCTGCTATCTCTGGGTCTGTTGGGTATTGCTCTAGCCGTATGCATGGCTCTTCAAAGACTTTTAGTTTTGAGAGCATTATACATAATTCTTTTTTGGTCATGTAAGTACTGGAAGATAGTGAGGGTTTAAAAATTTATTTCATTGAATAGTATTTTTCCACAACAATAAAGTATTTAAATCCTTGATTACTTATAGGTTTTTCGCGTCGAGGGGGTGAAGAGTTATCTTTAAGTTTTTTAGTAATAAGAAGAATAAAGAACATGTCAAGTTAGTCCAAAGTATAAGAAGGGCTTTTAAGGCGGTCAAGGCTGAGCTTGATGATCATTTGGATTGTATTAATCAGAATACTTCTGAGATTCAGGCTAGCCAGTGCTTGCTTGCAGAGATAGAGGCCAAGGTTAATAAGTTATCTGAGCGCTTGGATGAGTTAGAGCTGGTTCTTAACCCTGGTAAGGCTAGAAAACTTGATGTTAAGCTTTCTCCAAGGGAGCAGGAGGTTTTTATGACTCTTTATCTGGGTAAGGCTTTGCCTGTTGTTGAGATTGCTAAACACCTTGGTTTCACAGAGGACATGGTTAGCATGTATGTTCTTAATCTTATTAGTAAGGGC
Organism: Euryarchaeota archaeon SM23-78; assembly: GCA_001595785.1. GTDB lineage: Archaea > Nanobdellota > Nanobdellia > Woesearchaeales > SM23-78 > SM23-78. Next base: position 28,713 of record LSSJ01000022.1, on the reverse strand, counting down.
GTGTCTATCCATAGAGAGTTGGTTAATGATGTAGTGGTTTTTAGCCTTGACCCTGAGTTTAGGGAGCTTCAGGCTCGTAGGAATGTGCTTGAGATCGATCCTCGAATTGCTAGACAGGTGGCTATGCTTAAACTATAAATTTACTAAAATTTTTTATAATTTTTAATTTAATCATTGCTTAAAAGTTTTAGAAATACTTCAAAATATATTTTATAATATATAATATAACTTTTAGTCTTTGATAGAAAACTTTAGTATTGCATAATCTATATATAGGATAACCAATAAATATAAATTATAATAAATGACTAAAAGTTTTACACAAACAAAATATAGCAAAAACAGAAAGATAAAAAGAAAAAAACCCTCATAAATCGTCGAGAGGACTCTTCACACGCTTAATATGATCCCTGGAAACATGAGTATAAATCTGAGTGGTCTGAAGATTAGAATGACCCAATAATTCCTGAATAACCCTGATACTAACACCAGAGTCAAGCAGATGCGTAGCAAAACTGTGCCTAAGCTTGTGCGGAGTCACCTTTTTACTAATACCAGCACGCTTAGCAGCACCAGAAACAATCTTCTGAGCATTCCTAGCAGACAAGACTTCTTCCTTCTTATTCCTAAAAATCAAGCCAGAAGAAAAGCCCTGCTTTTCAAGAAAACCCTTAAGACGCTGAGCAAGGCTATCAGAAAGCACGGTAACCCTATCCTTCTTGCCCTTACCCTGCCTAACAACACAAACCCTTTCATTAAAATCAATATCCTCAACTTTCAAAGCAAGGCACTCACTAACCCTTAATCCTGAAGAATAAAGAAACTCTATAAGCAGCCTGCTCTTCTCATTAACACAAGCATTTAAAAGAGCCTTAACCTCTTCTTTTGAAAGCACCTCAGGAGTATTTCTCTGAATCTTAGGGGTTTTTATACCAGAAAAACCTTTATCAAGCACCTGGTTATAGAAGAATAAAAGAGCAGACCTAACAAGAGCAACTGAACTTGAAGAAAGCTTCTTGTCAGAGACAAGAAAAGCCAGATACGCCTTTAAGTCCTCTTCAGACGCAGCATCAGGCTTTTTCTTAATAAAACCCAGAAAAGCCTTGTTATGCCTTATATAGGCCTTTACAGTTTCAGGGCTAAAACCCCTTATCTTAAGCTCTGTTTCAAGTTTTTTAAGCATTTTCTTCTATCTTCCTTAATCTATGTATAAAATATGCTCAAAACAAGCGGCGGCTATGATATCTAAACCTGCTGAGCCTAAAAGCAGTAATCCAAAGGAAAAGACCTGCCAGTACAAGCAGAATATTACCTATTAGTTGGGGTACTTCAACAAATTTGGTAATATAACCAAAATGTGCAAGAAGATTGTACACTCCAAGGGCTAAGGCCAAAAGGCCTGTTAAGAACTCCTTAGTAATGAGGCTTTTCCTACTACTTTTTACTTTAGAACCCGCTATTTTCATTAAAAATCACCTCTTTAAGCTGGTTTTTTGAGTTTTTCATGATTTTATATGGGTTTTGAAGGCTTATTTCTCGACGAGAAACCAGCCAAAAGTTCTTATAATGTGTATTATGCGAACTAGAATTATATAAAGGTTTTGATTAAGAAAAAGATTTTACGTGTGCATTTACGCTTTTGCTTCAACTCTTTCCTCACGATATTCCTTTCTAAGTTCAGGAAGCAAGGCTTCTACCATCTGCTTTAACTTTTGATTTAAGAGCTCAAATCGCTTTTTATGGTGTTCTAGCTCAGCAAAGGTTTCAAGCACTTTTTCTATTTTCCTATATGTCTTACCAGTCAATCTTGCCATTTTCTTGTACTTTGTATGTTTCAAAGCTTTTTTCTCATCAGGGTGTTCTTCTGATTTAAACATCTTAACATCATAGTTCTTTTCAAACCATTTCTTTGTTTCAAGAGTCCATTTTAAGAAGTCATCTAAGCCTTTTAGATTCTTTTCAAGATGCCTCATCTCCTTAAGCTCATCCGTAATCCTTTCAAGAATATGTCTCATCTCCTCAACTTCGTGGTTTTCAAAGGCCATAAGCCTATCAATATCAACATCATAACCTGCTCTTCCCATCATTTTCACACCTCATAAACCTATTCTCCACCTCTATGTATCCTCTCTCTATAAGCGCCTGCTCTGCTAAGCTCTTCTTCTTCTGTGAGTTCTGTGCCTATCTCCTCTGCACATTTATCATAAATCTGCCTTATATTTGAATAAACAAGTTGGTATAACCTGCATAGACCTGATGATTCCTTGTAGAGCTCATATATCTGGTTCATTAGCTGTCTTAAGGTGTTCATTTCCTCTTGGGATAGTCTTATTTTGAGTTTACTCTTATTCTGAACGAGCAGCATTAGTTTCTCAAGGTCTTCGTACTTTTTTTTCTTTACTAGTTGCTTTATATCCTCTAAGAGGTTGATCATGCTTGATTCTTCTTTTCTTCTCTCCTCAATGTTTTTCAATATTGTTTCATCTATTTTTTTTAATATTTTAAAGAATCTTTTCATTTTGTCTGTTTGAGAAAATGCTTTTTCCAGCTCTTCTGAGACCTTTATTAGGTTGTCTTGTTGGTCCTGTATGAGTTCGAGCTCATCGGTAATGTATTTTGATGTGTAGGTAAACAGGCCTTGATCTTCAGATTCTTTGTCTTTTTTCTTTTTTAAGAGCAACATTTTATTGTTTAAAACTTTTAAGCAAAAAAAAAAACTTTTATCCTATGGCTTTCTTTTTCCGCCCTTCTTTTTCACTGGCTTACGCTTAATCTTATGCTTCAAACCATAAAAATAATTACTAAACAACATATAAAGCCTCTCAAGCTCCTCTCTACCGATTTCTGTTAATGTATAGACCTTTTTCCTGCCTTGGCGTCTGTAAGCGATGAGCTTTTTTTTTCTGAGTCTCTTTAAAGCAGGATAGATTGTCCCGGGGGTAAGAGAACTACCTTTGCGTTTACCAATGTTGTTGGAAAGCTCATCGCCACAGAGCCTTTTAAGGCTTAATTCATGCAAAATTAGAAAAGATAAAAACCCCTTCAACTCCAAGTAGTCCGAGTCGTCCCGTATTTTTTCTGTCTTTTTTGCCACACGAAAAAACTGAATCTTAATTTTTAAATACTTATTGGTTATCAAATATATATATTAAACAATATATACTACAAGCAACTTATAGTTTAAACAATGAATAGTATAAGTAATATATTGTATATACAATAATTAAAAACAAACCCCCAAAATTTTTTATTTTTTGAAAAAAATTTTGCAAAAAAATAATAAATTAAAAAAATAAATTTCAAAAAATAGACGTAAATAGCTAAAAACCGCGCGGTAATATGCTAAGCACTAGGTCAAGGCTTTCTGTAAGCACAAAAAGAGTTCTTCCAAGCATAAAACCACGAGGTTAGCCAGCTCATGTTATCATTAGACGCGTATATCAATATAGAAAAATAACCTCCAAAACAAAAATCATGAGATTCACAAAAAAAGGCCCTAAGAATAAAATTAGAGTAAAAAACATGAGTTCTAGGATAAACTAAAGATCTTAAATGATATGAGTAATAAAATTTCTAAAAACCTTTAGGTTATTAATAACTGAAGAAAAAATTTCAGCTTAGGTCATAAGCCAATACAAACTGTTTCAAATATTGCCTCTTTGCTTAACAAAGCCTACTAAATTAACCGACGAGAAAGTGAGTAGAGGACTGGCTTATCAAAATATTTATAAACTTAAATATATTTAAGTTTAGTGTGGGTAAAAAAAACAGGGTTTCAATCATCTTCACCAATCAAGAACTAGAAATAATCAAGGGTAGACTAGACGGAAACCTGAATGACTCCACAGGAGTATTCTCAAGAAGAATAAGACCTAAGTTAAAAGAAATACTTGCATGGAATACGCCCTCCATGAAAAAGCAGCTGAAAAAGCTGTTAAAGCAAAGCAGAGTGACTGAAAAGATAAGCCTTGAAGTTCCTCGGGAGAAAAAGGAAATGGAATTTGAAGAGTTTAAAAAGAAACATGGCTATTAGGATTTTTAAATCAAAAGAATTCAGAGAAATATTGTAATCATTATAAATTTAAGAAAAGTTTATAAAGAATAATATCAAAGAAGAGGATTGTAAAGAATGAAAATAAAAAAGAACACTGTGAAGCACTTATTTTATTCTCTATCATTGATAATTTTAATACCTCAAGTATTTGCTTATGGAAGAACAGGAGTAAGTCCACTCGACAGAGGAATAGAAGCTATAGGCAGGCTCTTTAACATAGAGGTGCTGCGCTCAAATACATTTGTCCAAGAAGGCTTTCTAAAATTCATATTATTCGTGGTGCTCTTTGCAGTGGCTAATATGGCTCTAAAAAAGACCAAGATATTCGACAATAAAACAGCAGGCATAGTATCCTTTGCTTTTAGCATAATAGGAGTGCTTCTTATGCCAACAGAATGGCTGCTAGCAACTGGGGGCTTGATAACAGTAGTAATGAGCTCAATAATCTTCCTAGGCTTCTTCATAGGATTAGGCTGGGTTGCGATGTTTGTATTAAGGAAAAAAGGCGAGGATGACAGGTCAGGCTGGCTAAAAAACCTCTTAGGCCTTGCCTTATTATTCCTCTTATTATTCCTCTTAGACGAATGGGCCTTGTTTGTAGGTCTGCCCATGGTCATGCTCATAAAAGAATCCTGGATTAAGAAATTCTTTAAACCTGGTGCTGAAAAGAAATGGTAGCAGAAACCTTTGTAGTGAATGCTTATGCAGCAATAGTAAGCTGGACATATATATTGCTTGTGATTCTAATCATTGCTAAGATTCTTGATTTTGTGACAGGAGGAAGTCTTTTTAGGAACTGGGGAAGAGGTGGAGATGATTATGAGAGGGATAGAGGAGGAGATGGTAGAGACAGAAGAACAGGAGGGGGGAATAGAGAACCCAGAGAGCCACGTCCTGAACACCCAGAAGGCCACACAGGAAGAGTTATTATAAGAGTACAAAACATTGATAGAAAAGGTATTCCAGGAGTAAAAGTTAGTATTTATACACAAGGAAAAAGGAGTTGGAACTGGTTTGTAAGAAAGTTCAAGCTTGCAGTTATCTCAACTCCTTACGTCGGCAGAACTGATGATAATGGAGTGGCTGAGTTTCACAGTGTTCCTGCCGGTAATATTATTATTGAGCTTAACAAAGAGGGCTACCACATTATGAAGCCTTGGGTGAGAAAGTACTTTTCTACCCTTAGAAAGGGAGGTACCTATTTTTACACAGCAACATATCTAGAACCTGAAAAGGATGCAGACTTACCTCCCTTCACTCTTTTACAAACAGGAGATGAAGCTAAAGGTTTTGAACCAACTGTTGACTGCTTGGAGTTCAGACCTGATGGTAATGCAGATTTAACTGTGAGGGTTACATAAATGGCGCTTCCAATCACCAGGTGGATTGCAAGGAATATTGTTAGAAGAGGAGACCGCCACTATGATACTGCTAGAAGGAAATATGGAGAATACATTGTAAGCCTCTGGTTGTTTGAGAGCAAAGCAGCTTTTGATGAAGCAAATGCAAAAGGGCTTTATCCAAGAAACAGGCAGATTAATCTTCCTTCTTATGCTAATCTTTCAAGCAATGCCCTTGGTTATCCAAGAACCTTTGAAGAGTTCAGAAGAGCACTGCAGCCCTATGAAGGAACAGGAGAGGTAAGAGCTATCTTCCTGGGAATAAAGGATATTGTTTATTTTGGAGAACCTGAAACCTTCATAGTAAACCAGAACGGCTTCTTTACAGCCCAAGCCTTTCAATATTATTATCCAAATGTTCCTGAAGGACCAGTACTTGCACTGGGAGCTGCAGACCTAACCACTAAATTTGATAAGCATGGAATTAAAAGAATAAGAAACCAGATTCGCAGCGGCTTATTAGCATCAGGTGCTGGACGATTACAGACAGATCTTGAACAGCTAAGATGGAAATATCATCCTATCACTTTCCAAGCTCAGTTCGGAGACCTCAGAGGAAGAGTTGTTGACAAAGCAACCTTAAACCCTGAAGAGGCTCCAAGACCTCCTCACTGGAACAATAACCAAGCCCTGCAGTGGGCTCAACTGGTTTACGAAGGGGGTACCGGCACAGGACTTGACGGGCATGATGTTAGTCTAACCTTTACGATACCAGGAATTAATGGTGACCACACCATAAATGCCACCACTCAAATCATTGAAAACATTAACGGCAGGTTTGAGTTCCCAGGAGTGCCCATGAATGAAGACTTGCAAATACGCAGTCCTGGACAGGACGGCTACAACCAAGCAAGGCTGGAATTCCCAGACCCTTTGCCCCAGCTATCCGGAGCAACCCAGACAGCCCTGCACAACGTGATACTTAGCAAGCAGCAAAGGGGCCAAGGAGAGGAAAGGCTGGTTATCATTCCAACACAGGAAGAGCCTAATAATGGTCATAATAATCCTTTGCAACAGCCTTTTGGACCTCTAAGAATACCTCGAATCATCTTTGATGCTACCACAAGGGCACTTAATCTCACTCTTACCTTTAAGATAGCTCAAGCAAGTAACATTCCAAGACCTGGTCGTGCTCCTCCTGACAGATATTACCATGTCTTTTTTATGGAGAACCCTGGTAGGATTATTGACTATAACAGACTCACCAACCAATACAATATAAGAAACATTCAAATGACCTTTAAGCATGGAACCCGTCATCCCACAGTTAATTATGATAATCATTATTCTGGGCACACACGGTTCTGGGTGCATCAAGGTACAACCATTGATATTACTGCTGATTTCAATGTTCCTGATACAGGAAGGGTTCAATACAGCATAGCAGTTGCTTTTGTATCAGTGCAGACCAGAGAGCACAGACCAAATGATCAGGCAAGACTGGACAGAATAATGTATGCCCTTGCCACTACTGGGAATCAAAGATATGCTGGCTTTTTGCGACGCCACGGAGTGCTGGATTTCAACCTTATTCCAATAATCCTGCAATACTCTACTCCAAGAAGACCTAGAGCAGCTGCACCTCCTGGAGGAACTCCTTAAAATCATGCTAAGAGGAAATAAGAATGGCTACTGAAAAACAACAATTCGTTGAAATGGATTATGGCAAGCTTACGCAGCTCTTGGGAGCTAAGAGCAGCGATGAAATAGAGGCTATTATTAAAGACTGCAAGACTGTTTTTTCAGACAAAAAACTTAAAGAAGAGGAAAAAGAAGCAGCCAGGGTTGAGAGAGACATACATGATATTAACAATGAAGTCAAGGCTATTATTGAGAAAGAGATAAAAGATACTGGTGCGCATCTGGAGTGGCATACCAAAAAGGGCTATGAGCGCTTGGTCAAGATACAAAAGGATTTAAATGATATTCAAAGTGCAGAAAAAGAAAAAATAAAGAGCCATGACAAGTTAAAGGAATGGTTTGTTTACATGAATGAGCAAGTGAATAAAGTATTGGAAGCATGGGACGAGAAGAGCAAACCCGCTGAAAGAAAAGCTGCATTGGAAAAACTGAGCTTATCAAGAATGACTATCTTGCAGGACTTAGTCAATAGGATTCATCAATTCGAAGAAGTAATTGAAAAAGTCGAGGAAAAAAAGTAGGTGAGAATCAAGAGAAATAGAAGAAGGTGGTAAAATATGGTTACAACCCAACTGGACTTTTTTCATCTAAGAACAACTGCTGGTCTGGCCAGGCAGGTCAGACGTGTTGCTGGAAGAATGAAGAGAAAGAATTTTGAAGGACATCTTGTACAAGGAGAGCAAAAGCTGAAAGACGCTATAGAAGAGGGAGATATTACTAAGGTAAAGCATGCGTTTGAACACTTGCTGCTACTCATAGAAAAGAAAGAGCATTATATCTATATTATTGAAAAGGATGAGCTTATTCTGTTTAATGAGGAGGAGAAGATAGCTCAAAGAGAGGTTACCTTGGAGAATCAGTTAAAGCCTTTTATCAACCAACTGGCTGGGAGCAAACCTGACTTGTTCAAGAAGTTCCAGGAACACATAGACAAGCCTTTACATGAGGTAACTGCCAATATTCATAAGAGGACAGACCAGATAAGAAGGCTTTTAGCCTTTCTAAAAGCAGATAATGTTGCAGGTGTGACTAGACGGGATTTTATTAACAAGTTCAGAGCAGAGAAAGGCTTGGAAAGAGTAATAAGAAGAGAGGCTTGGTATGAGAAGAGATATGTTAAGGGGGAGAAAGCAGGCATTGAAAAACTCTTTGCTGACCTTACCAAAATTAATATGTTAATAAAACAGGGAAAGACAGATGAAGCAGTGAAAGAGTTTGAGAAAATCTTCAAGGTTGAGGATAAGGTTTTCAAGGAGATGAAAGCAGAGGCAGATTACATCTATGACATTATTACTAAGGACACCTACCTATATGTTCAGCTCCTAGATTTCATGATGCACAAGCTTGCTGAAGAAATCAAGGTCTTGGCAGATATGAAATTCCCAGGCCCTGAATTAGAGCTGTTCAACAAGCATGAAAAGGAGCTCTTTGACAGGATATACGACCATATCAAGAGCATCTATGGTCTTGGACGTTACCAAGAGATTCATGCTAGATAGTTAATGAAATTATTTTTTTCTAGAATTCTTTTTTTATTTTAATAAAAAAAGTTTTAACAGATTTTTAGTCCGCCTAATGGTATTATGCCTTTGCATATCAACCACATTAGGAGCAACCCTAATAAGAACCCAACTATGATTGCTACGATTGGATGATGGATATATCCTTTTTTGTTCATGAAAATCACCTCTATTAATTTTTTATTAGCAGCATATATAAATATTTCTATTTTTTTGGCTGCGTTGAAAGTCTTTGAAAAAGTCGCTTTTGACACCCCGGCTGGGGCGACCCCCGTCAAAGCAGCCAGCACAAGAACTCAACGTAAACGTTTTCGTTCTTGGTGCTTCTGCAGGCTGCAGCGACTTTTTCAACGGCGCCTATTTTTTTATAGCCACAGCAATGAAGGTGCTTCCTAACAAGTATTCTTTTACTTTTATATTTCTAAAAATAGTTTTTATATCTGTTATCAAATCTTTTTTTTCATAGCTCTTTGACCATCTCAAGAGCTTGAACAAGGGATTCAAGATCCTAAAAGGTTTTCTAAATTCCTTGCCATCCAGCACAACTAAACGCTTGCCTTTTTTAAGAGCAGAACAGCACTTTCTTATGGCTGCTTTGTGGTTTGGTACTGCACTTAACCCGATTATTGAGATAATTCCATCAAGAGAGTTGTTTTTAAGTTTTAACTTAGCAGCGTCTTGTTTTAGCAGTACAATGTTTTTCCATTTATTTTTTTTAACCAGTTTCTTGCACTGCTTTATCATCTCATCAACATAGTCTACCCCTATTATTTTTCCTTTTGACCCGATTTTTTCTTGCAGTAAGTTAAACATTAGTCCTGGTCCGCAGGCAAGGTCAAGCACGGTGTCTCCTTTTCTGAGCTTCAGGTTTTCAACTACTTGTCTTCTTAAGTGATTGTTGTATCCAAAAAAACAAACTCCTATCTTATAAGAGAGCAGGGATTTGCCCCAGTAAGAATAAACCTCTTGCACTGTTTTTAATGAATATTTTTTCTTTTTAGTCATTTTTCAAGGTTAACAATAAAGAAACAGACTTTTAAAATATTTTCATTCAATCTTAACTTTCTGTCCTAGTGCTTGCCCTGGCATGCCTGTCTCAAAGATTGCTCGGACTGCTCCTTTGTTGCCGTGTGCACTGCTTATCTTTCCTGTAATATCTTTTTTGCCTGTATTATACATCACCTTTTTTCCTACTAGTTTTTGTGCGTCTTCTTTCTTATTAACACCTTCAACTATTATTACCATGTGATTCTTATAGGTTCTTTTCCTGCTTCTTCTGAAGTTGTTGATGGTTCCTTGCATTTTTCTTTTTCTTGGGTTTGGTTTTGGTTTAAAAATCCTTTGGATTTTTGACCATAAAAAGCCGGGGCTTTTTATGTTTTAAAAAGCTTTGCTTTGTATATGTCTTTAATTAGTTTACAGAAAAGATATACTGAAAACGAAACATTTAAATATAACCACAACCATTATACATAAAAGTATACTAATAGAGTTAATTATTCCAAATCAACTTGCAACGGGACGTGATACAAAAATGGACAGTGTGGAACGAACTATTAGAATGAATAATCTTTCTAAAGAACTAAGAAAATACGGGTTTGCAGAGAGTTCACAAGAAGCAATAGCACAAGCAGGAGCAATTTATGGAGCAAACACAGAAGAAATAAACGCAGAGATAGAAACAGTACAACTAACCAAAGCCCAGTTCGATGAGATAATAAACAAGATGCAAAGGCTATGGATGTTCAAAAATAACACTGATGAGAAAATATGTGCACTAGCAGAGCAACTAGTAAAAGTCACAGAAAAACTCAACGAGCTCATCAAATCCCTTAGCATGATAGAGATGAACCAAGCAGTATTTGACAAGAAACTCGCAGTACTAAAAGATAATGTTCATGACTCATTCAGAGAAGAAACCAAACCAACCAAGCATACAAAACAAACTAAAGATCATAAAGAACACGTCGAGGAATCCCTAGCGGAAGAAGAGGTGCAAAAAAAGCTGGACAAGCCCATTGACCGCAATGGGGTTGCTCCAGCTGATGTATCCATAGAAAAGATATTTTATTGTGGGAATAAGAAATAAAACTTAATTAACTTTTTCTTATTACTTAATTAACTCTTTCTTATATTAATTTTTTATTTACTTCAACTGCTCATAAGCCTTCTTCATCAGAACAGCATCCTTCTCAATATTCGGACTCTCGCTAATAACCACACCCTTACACTTGTAATCCTTTAGTGCTTTCATCAAGTCCTTGTAGTTCATGTTAGAATCCTTTAGCTCAAGATGATTCCTCTCGCCCTTCTCACTGTACTCAATGCCCGACATGTGTATGTGCATGTTATTCAAACCTTCCTTACCAAGAGCTTTCTCTATCTTGCCTAAAACCTTGCAGAACTCTTTGTAAGTATTAAGCTTGCCATTACTCCTAGCATGCAGATGAGCAAAGTCAACGCAAGGCATAACTTGTTCTAGCTCTGTACTCAACTTAATCAATTCATCAACATCTCCGAACTGAGTGCCTTTACCAGTGGTCTCAGGCCTTATCCAGAGCTTAACACCCTCACTCTTCAAAGTTCGTATAATATTATTTTTTAGGTGGGATTTGACAATCTGGTAAACCTTTTCTTTAGGCATAGTCATATAATAAGCAGCATGAAAAGTAATGCTATAACCACCAGCAATGCTAGTAACTCTGGCAGTGTCAAGAATACGCTGAATACTAGCCATTGTTTTGGCTTTTTCAAGAGAATTAAGATTAATGTAGTAAGGGCCATGAGCAGTGAGCACAATACCGTATTCCTCAGCTTTTTTCTTAACAATCCTTGCAGTCTCAGAGCCCATCTTTACGCCACGAACAAACTCAAGTTCCATACACTCCAATCCAAGCTTCTTAACAAAGGGAATGGCTCCTACACTGTCTCTTGCAGGAGACGTGATTGGTATGCCTGCAGGTCCGAATAAAAGTTTGTTAGGTTTCATTTTGATACTTGCAAATCCTTGCCCTATTCCGCTTTGCTACGCAAAGCTCCATCGTGCCTTTGCATGCCGCCAAAACAAAGACGGCAATGCAACCAATGGCAACGACGGTCAAGGATTTGCCTGTGCTGATTCATTTCTTCTTATCCATAGCTTTCTTTATCCTCTCAAGAGCAACCTCAAGAGCAGCATCTCTGGGCTTGATTTTCTTCTTCTTAGCCCTCTTAAGCACCTCTGTGGTGTTCTTCACAATCTTCTCCTTAACCATCTTAAACATATCTTTCTCGTTTCCACCTATGTATTCCACATAACTGCTAATAACACCGCCAGCATTAGCCACAAAGTCAGGAATCACTAATATGCCTTTTTTATGCAGGTATTCCTCTACTTCAGGGCTCATAGGGATGTTTGACCCCTGAACAACTATCTTAGCCTTTATTGAGTGTTTATTTGCGTCTGTGACTAAATCTGGGATGGCAGCAGTAATCAATATATCTGCATCTACACCAACTATCTCCTCTCCTTTAAGCACACTGCAAACCTTGCCTTCAGTGTACTTAACAACAGTTCTTTGCTCTTTCTTAACCTTGGCAAGCTTATCAAAAACAATACCCTTAGGGTTGCACAAGGTTCCCTGGCTATCACTAACACCAACAAGCTTTGCACCTGCCTCTGTAAGGTATTTAGCTGCAAACCAACCCACATTACCAAAGCCCTCAACAGCAAATTTTAGATTCTTGATATCAAGACCTAGATGCTTAACAGCAACAAGGGTTGCATGATACACACCAAAGCCAGTGCTTCCAAGCTCATGAGGAATTCCTCCCATGTCTGCTGGCTTGCCAGTACAACTCTTCATAGAACCATTGGTGTTAGCATAAATCCTCATCTCCTCTCCTGCCATGTAAATATCAGGAGCAGCAACATACAAAGATGGAGATACAGGTTTAAGAGCCTTTGCAAAAGCCTTAACAATAGCCTTTTTGTGCTCGGGTGTTATCTCCTTAGGATTAGCAATAATACCAGACTTTGCTCCTCCAAAAGGAAGGCCTGCAAGACTACACTTATAAGTCATAGCTCTTGCAAGTTTAAACACTTCTTCTTTACTAACAGTGGAAGTCATCCTAATACCGCCCTTTCCAGGACCTAAGGCTGTATTATCAATAACCACAAAGCCGTGCATACCTGTTCTTGCATCATAAACCTCAAGAATCTTCTCTGGTCCTAGTTCGTCATGATAAGTGTCAGAAATCATCTTATTACCTCCTTAACCCATAGGGTTAAGAGTAAGGAAAAACCTTGGTTTTTTATAGTTTTCTGCTTTAAAAAATAAGAAAAAAGGCAAAAATTTATATACTCAGAGCCTAAAATAAGATATATATCATTCATTTTTGAGGTGATTTATATGCAGGCACGATGTATGAGATGCAAGGCAGACAAGGAAATGGTAGATGGAAAAGAAACTACTACTAAGAACGGCAGGAAGATGATGAAAGGCAAGTGCCCTGACTGCGGCACTACGATGTGTAAGTTCATATAAAAACTATTTTTCCTCTTTCAAACATGTTTGGGGGTGCTTAGCATATGTGGAGAAGCTTATTAGCTCTAATTGTTGTTGTACTCATAATCCTTTTAATCTTCAAGATTGTGAAAAAAGTATTCATATTGATAATTAATAGTATGATAGGCATATTTGCGCTTATAGGCTTTAACACCTTGTTCCATGCTAATATTACTATTAACTTCTGGAGTGTTATAATAACAGCTATTGGAGGCATTATAGGCTTTATAATAGTTGTAGGCATGCATTATCTAGGATGGGCTTTCTAGTAACAAAACATTTATAACCTTAAAACTCCAGCAATCATATTATGAACCCTGTTCTCTTAAGAACAAGCCTGAGTGACTCTGTTTATTTCAGCTTTATCTCGTTTATAATCATATGGCTAGCCAACTTTCTCTATGAAACCCTGCAGAAGACCATGGGCAGACTACACCTAGGAGTTGTTATTCTCATAGTGCTCACCTTAATAGCCACAATGTTTGTTCTGGCAATAGTAAACATCATTATTAAAGAACCTGAAAAAGGAAGAATAAACTTGTGGGAGAGACTTGTAGGGATATTATTATTCATACTAGTATCAGCAGTAATTATTGGATCACTAATTTTCTTGTTCTGGTTTGAGATTTAGAGAAGAATTAGGGTTTTCAAGCTCCCTTCCTCTGCTTCATCTCAATCTTAGCCAAAACCATGTTATGTATTCTTCTTAGAAAAGCAAGTTTGTCCTCCATCTTCATGATGTCAGCATATCCCATTAAAACAAGATTAAAAGCAAAAGGACTAGGAATATCAGTGAAGACCTCCTTGACCTGGATGTTGCCCTTCTCAACCTGCTCAAGCACCTCCTTTGCATGCCTTATATCCATTAAGTCCTCAAGAACCTCTCGCCTGGCTTCCTCGAGAATTGGAAACTCATAGCTTATCTTCTTAACAGCACTAAGCAATAATCGCGAGCTCCTTTGCTGTCTACCAGCACTCTTTTTTCTGCCTTTATAAGAACGAAGAATCATTAAGGCCCGAGCAGCGCAGTGCCTAAATCTTCTGTTAAGCACCTCTGTCTTGTCAAGGGCAATACTCATCAGCTTTCTAAGCTCCTTACTCTTAACCATGCTAAAAGCACGAGCAGCCTGCATGTTCTTAGAAGAAGCCAGGTAAAAACCATTATCAGAAATACCAAGCTCAACATCCTTCTTGGTCATCTTAGATACTGCAAAGGCAACAGCCCTGCTAAGCACATCATTAACTCTTCTGCCAAACAAGGTGTGGAAGATAACCCTTTTCTGGTCTCCCTCTGAAAAGTGCTCAATAATTATTTTTTTATCATTAGGAATCTCAGCAAACAAATACTGCTCCTTGAAGTACTCGTAAATGCTATTAGCACTATACTCATCTACGTAGAGATATGAATGAATAAACTCAAGAATATCGTTTTTCTTGGTCCTGTACTTAAAATGTTCCTCCATAAGCCTTCTGAACTTCTGGATTGCAAGAGATAAATCATAACTAAGAGGAAGCATCTCACTATACCAAGAAGGAACAGTAGGAGGCCTGTTAGCAGTAGCTTTAACAAAAGCAGTCATACCCTGAGTGTAAAGGAACTCATAGGTGTTGCCTCCAAGCACAAAGATATCTCTTCTTCTCAGTCTTTCAAGAAAAGGCTCTGCAATAAAACCAATGAGCTGCTTATTAAGCTTAACCTTAACATTTGTCTCATCAGGAATAGTACCAATATTAGTCATATAAATAACCCTAGTCATCTTTCCACGCTTACCAATCATATTAGTTTCAGGGTCAAACCAAATCTTGGCATACACACTCCTGTCCTCAAGATTAGCATATTCTCCTGCAAGATAACTAATGATTTCCTTGAACCTCTTTCTATCAAGACCATTAAAATTATAACTAGCCCTTACAATCTTAAGCACATCATCAATGTGCTTTGGCTCTTCCAAGGCCATACCAAGCACTTGCTGCGCAAGCACATCAAGACAATTAGTAGGGATATCAATCCTATCAATCTTTCTCTCAAGAGCTTCTTTTAGAAGCACACTGCACTCAACAAGGTCATCCCTATCCATAACTATGATTCTTCCCATGGCTTTATCATGAAGCTTATGACCACTCCTACCAATCCTTTGAAGAGCACGAGCAACACTCTTAGGACTGCCCAACAAGATAACAAGATCAATATAACCAATATCAATACCTAGTTCAAGACTAGTAGAAGAAACAACGGCTTTTAGCTCTCCCTTTTTAAGCTTCTCTTCAACATCAAGTCTGTGCTCCTTGCTAAGACTCCCATGATGAGCGCCAATAAGACTTGTGTAGCCACCAACACTCCCATTAGACTCATCATCAAGCTTGTCTCCTTCCTTAACATCCTCAATCCTTGTATAATTCTTAGGAAACCTTTCTTTTAAATGATGCACCACCCTCTCAGTGGCACTCCTGGTATTTGTAAAGATAAGGGTTGTCCTATGACCCTGAATAAGTTGATCCATGAGTTTATACGTCTCTGTGCTTATCTCCTCATAAGTAGCCTTCATAAGATTCTTAACAGGGCTTAATACTTTGAGATCTAGTTGCTTTACAAAATTAACATCAACCACTTTACAATCCCTAGGCTTATTAGTCTTAACATTAAAACCAACAAGGAACTTAGCAACCTCTTCAAGAGGAGCAACAGTAGCAGAAAGCCCAATCCTGGTGAACTGGGTGTGCTGTTGCAGCCTCTCCAAGCTTAAAGCTAGATGAGCTCCTCTTTTACTACTAGCCAAGGCATGAATCTCATCAACAATGCACCACTGAACATCCTTAAGCTTTTCCCTGAACTTAATAGTTGTGAGCATTATTCCAAAGCTCTCAGGAGTTGTGATAATAATATGAGGCGGCTTTTTTAGCATGCTTTGCTTAACACTAGCAGAAGTATCACCAGTCCTAATAGCAACTCTTAAGTCAAGCTTTTTTCCAGCAAACTGCTCCATTTCCTCTAAAGGTTCTAACAAGTTACGGGAAATGTCATTAGCCAATGCTTTAAGCGGGCTGATATACACACAATAAACCTTATCCTCAAGCAGATTCTTTTCTGACAAGCCAATAAGCTCATTAATAATAGCAAGAAAAGCACTCAGAGTCTTGCCACTACCAGTAGGACTGCTAATCAAAGTGTTAATCCTACTATGAACATTAAGAATAGCATACTTTTGAGGAGGAGCAAAGGTTTTGAACTTGTGCAAGAACCACTCCTTAACCAAAGGATGCATACTCTTAAGGATTTCTTCGTTCTTGTAAGGTTTTGTCATAAAATCTATAGTCATGGGAACATTACAGAAATGAATAATGGTTTATAAAGGGTATGGAAAGAGTGTGGAATTAAAATAACTAGTTACCTTTTATTCTAAATGCTTCACACAATTCAACAAATGAATAACATGGTTTTTATCTTCTCTTATCTCAAATATATTAACAGCAGTGTTTTTTTGAGATTCAATCTTTACTATCTTGTCTGGTGGTTTGTTCTGAATCACATTTATCAAGGCAAGATTGATTCCATTATGTCCAACAAACAAAACAGTATTATCAGGATGTTTATCATAAACCTTGTCTAAGAATTTTTTAGCTCGTCCTTGCATGCTTTCACTACTCTCAACATCATCAGGCTTATTCTTCCAATCAACCTTTCTCCAATTCTTACCTGTATAGCTTCCAAGATCAGCCTCTCTAAGTTCCTTGACAAAATGAATAGGAATCTTAGGATGATATTTAGCAATCATTTTTGCAGTGTCTGCTGCACGTTTAAGATCACTAGAGTAAATAATATCAATCTTTACATTCTTTAATCTTAAAGCCAATTTTTTACCCTGCTCAATTCCTCTCCTAGAAAGCCTTCCCGGATTTTGACCTTGTAAAATGTTTTTCTTATTCTCAATTGTTTCTCCATGACGAACCAGGATTAGTTTCATGAGATCACCTAAGCATTGTTTTTAATTCTTTTATATCTTTATGATTCAAAGGCTCTTTATAGAGTTCATTAACATTCCACAATCCGCTCTCACGAATCTTCTCTTTTGGTGAGAATAAACCAAGCCAGTTTTTTGATGGCTTGCACTGATTACATAATGAAAGGGTTGAAATGATTTTTGATTCCAAAGCAAGTCTCTTATTTTTATCATCAACCCTGAACACTACAAAGCTAAAATCATTTTGAATGTATTTTGTGACTTTTTTTTCAACTTCTTTTTGCTTTTTAAAATCAATTAGTTTTGAATATTTTTCTCGTGCTTCTTTTGGTGTTAAGTCTAGTTCCCATTGTTTAAGAAAAGCATCCTTGTTTTTGGTTAAGATTGCTCTGCCAATGTTCTTTCTAAAAATGCTCCTATCTTTATTCTCATTAATAAAATGCTGTTTAAGCCTTGACCTTAGCTGGTCATTGCCTGTGTGGGTTCCTATACGAACAATCCTGTCAGTACCATGAGCTAATTCTCCTTTTTCAAAAAGCACATAGATGCCGTTAATAGGTATTTCTTCCTCTTTAAAAGGAAAATTATGTTTTTTCATATTATTAAATAACTCATGAATTTTGATGCATGCTTTACTCATCTGAGACCTTCTCCTTTAGATATTTTAATTGTTTACCAATACCCAAGCCTTTTAATGGAATCTTATAGTTAGTAATATGAGGTATCAAGTATTTTCTGTATTTTTCTCCTGCAAGAAAGATTATTTCATCTTTTTTAAGGTCTGCTTCTTGGCTTAACTGATTAACAACATTATTTGCCCATTCTTTAATATCAACTGATGACATGGTGTTAAGGGTTTTGTTATAAGGTTCAACATCTTTTTCCAAATCTGATAACCCGTGCTTTGCAGAGAGAATAAAGATTTTGTCAGGATTCAGAGATTCAGCATATTTAAGATTATACTTGAAAAGAGGGCTAATGTATAAGTCTCTAGCCTTTGCTTTATGAGACAATTTCTTACTTACACAAGAAACTAAGATAATTCTTTTCATGAATAAAAGAAAAAACTAACTGTTTAAAAAAATTCTGATTATAGGTTAGAGTTTTTTCTCAATCTTGGTTGCTTCTGTATCAAATTTATAAATGAGTTCTTCAACCATATTTTTCAGGGCTTCGTCTACTTTTATCAAGGAAAGAAGCTTTATTTTCATATTATTACACTCTTTTTTTCTTAACTCATTATCATCAAACTTCTCGTTTGTCAAAGCAGTTATATCATGCATAACCTCTGTTAACCTATCCTTGATTGCTTCGTGTGCTAAAAACATCCTCTACACCTCCCTTATATAACGAATAGTATAAGAAGGAGTTATATAAATTTTTCTAAGAATAAGGTATGTGTAGATACAGATATTCCTGTCCTATTTTTTCCGCAGGAGCAGCATATATATCTTTGGTTCTAAAATCCTTTACTAAATTTTTTTCTTTTGCATATCTACGAAAGTATTCTGCAGCTACTTCTTCTTGAGCTATATTATAAATCATTTTTTTCTGACGCTTAACCTGAGAAGAAGATCTTGTCCTAGCAATTTCCTTAAATCGCTCCATAATCTTTTCTTCTGGAACTCTAGTACAAAGTACCCTTCCATTATCTTTTAATAAAAAGGGATGTTTACTTCCTTCTGCACAAACAATTGCTTCTAACAAATCACCTTCTTGGGATTTTTGATTCATCAAAAAAAATATTACCATTTGTTTTAAAAAACTTTTCATTCCTCACTACTTTGAAATAGAAAAGTATTTATATCGTGTAGTTGTATTCGAAATGAAAAATGGGTTTTGAAAAAGAAGAAGGTGGTATTGTGAATTCTGACAAAGAAAGTCCAAAGACTAAAAATCTTGTGATTACTAAAAAAATCGGTGCAGATCCAAAAAGTTCTCCTGATTTGACAATCTATTTTAAAAGCAGATTATTAGGCCAGAATAAAGATATATGGGATGTGGTACTAGAATCAATGCAAGGAAGAAGACGCAATGTAGTAGGGAAGCTTGCACTAAGCATGCTCCCTGAAGAAGAATATTTTCCCAAGGTAATGAAGGATGAAAATGGAATGCGGTTATTCATACACCTGCCTAAAACAGAATATAGAATAATCAAAGAGGAAGTGTTAGAACAACTTAAACTTAAACCGGGCTATGAGACAATTCTTGATGATAAAAATATAATGAGTTTGGAGCAAAAAATAAGAAAAGAATTAAACATTCCAAAAGAAGAAACACAAACAAGTACAGAACCTGATGAAACCGAGGCAGAACCCCAGATTGAACCAAAAAAGAAAGGTTTGAGTAAATTCAAAGGACTGTTCAGTAAAAAAGAAGAAAACAAAGATGATATCTTTATAACATGGACGTTTAAGGAATCACTCTTAGACATTGTAGATACAAAGATTGTGCCATATTTAAAAGAAGTTGATAAAAAACTTTCAGAAAAACCTAATGAAAACATTCTAAGAAGACTTGATGAAAAAACTTTAGACAAGCTTTATGAAGGCTTTGAGATTAAAGTAGGTTCTGGATATTTTCCAAGAAAAAATGTATTTAAAAGGATATTTAATAGAGATCCAAGCAGCAGTAAAACATTGGTTGAGACTATAAAAGCCAAAGTGGATGAGACCTATGTGGCTCCAGAAAAACCAGTTGAAAAAGCGCCTAGCACAGAACCATGTTATGGCTCTGTACCAGACATTCGACTTGGATATAGATTGGATTTATTCAAAGATTTTATAGAGTCACCTAAGGATACCACAGCAAAAGAAATTTTTGATGGCTTGCATAAAGATTTAGAAAAGAATGCATCAGATATAGCTTTAATGGAAAAAGGATATAACTACCTCTTGGAACAAAAGGCTAAAGTTAAGGTTTCAAAATTCGATTATGCCTTGTTTTTCCATATCAATCTTCCTAAGTCGCTTCTAGATTCAACCTCCATAGACACTATTGTAGAATTCATGAAGATTTCAAGAGGGCCAGATGAAATATTCTTGCCATTAAAATATTCTGATAGTTCCAAAGAGATGGTTAAAGACCATATAAAGATGAAGTTCACAGAAGAAATGCCAGGGGTTCACCTACCAAAGGATTATGAAAAATTAGAAGAATAATCATCTGCTCTTTTTAACACCAACTCTCTTGCAGTACTTTCTAACCTGGCACTTAGAACAAAAAGGAGAAATAGGTGTGCATGTTGTCTGCCCGTGAATAACAAGCACTTCATTAACATCCAGCCAGTATCTTTTAGGCACAAGCTTCATTAATGCCTGTTCTGTCTTCTCAGGTGTTCTTGTCTTGACCCAACCTAACCGGTTAGCAATCTTATGAACATGAGTATCCACTGGTATTGCTGGGAGGTCAAAGGCATAAACCATTACGCAGCCAGCAGTCTTCCTGCCAACACCAGGAAGCTCAACCAACTTGTCCATATCTTCAGGAACTATGCCTTTATACTTATTCAAGATTATCCTGCTAATCTCCTTGATTCTCTTTGCCTTGGTCTTATAAAACCCTGACTGTTTTATCAAAGGCTCAAGCTTCTTCAAGGGTGCCTCAGCAATCTGCTTGGGTGTCTTGTACTTTGCAAACAGCTTCTTAGTCGCTATTATCGTCATCTCATCCTTGTTGCGGGCACTAAGCACTGTGCTTATCAAAACCTGAAAAGGGGGTCTTTTTGAAAGGCTAGCCAGCATTGATATCTCTGACTTCTTCTTAAGAATATTGATAATTTTGACTATGTTTTTTTTGTGTACCATTTTAAGAAATGGGCCCGCCCGGATTTGAATTCCCCAGATCCTACTTTTGTAAAGATCTTCCGGGGACTACCACCTCTCTTAATATGTATATGTAAGGGTGGTGTCATAGACCGGACTAGACCACGGGCCCTTTTGTTGTTGTATTATTAGTAATCTTTTTAAAAAGCTTTCTAATTCTCCTGTGCAAACCAGGCTGTTAACGGAGTCAAAATGATTAAATCACAACATTTAAATATTAATATACATAAAAACCATACTAATATGGATATGATATCAAAGGATTCTGAAGAGGAACCAGGAAGCCAAGCTCCTAGTGCAACAAAGACAGAGTCTTCGCTTGAGCCTCAAGATAAAATATTCAGTCTATTATTCCAAGAAGACGATATTACATGGCAGAATATAATCTATGACTTGGTAAAAACAGAAGGCATGAATCCCTGGGACATAGATGTTTCATTAATATCCCACAAATTCCTAGAGATGCTTAAGAAATTAAAAGAAATGGACTTCAGGATAAGTGGAAAAGTAGTGCTAGCCTCAGCAATCCTCCTAAAACTGAAATCAAACAGGTTATTAGAAGAAGACATAACAGCTCTTGACAGCTTAATATCATCAGTAGATGACCCTACAGATCTGCTTGATGAGCTACCCTTAGACTATCCAGGAGAGTTGGGAAGCAGGGAAAGAGAAAAACCCAAGCTAGTACCAAGAACACCACAGCCAAGACAGAGAAAGGTATCTGTTTATGACTTGATAAAAGCCCTTGAAAAAGCCTTAGAAGTAGAGAGCAGAAGACCCGTGTATGTTGAGCCGACAGTGAAAGTAAAAGCACCAGAGAAAGTTGTTGATATCACAGAAGTAATCAAAGATGTTTATCAAAAAGTAGAAGCTTATTATGAGAATAATGTGACTGGAAAAGGGCAAAGGCTGACTTTTAGCCAGCTAGTACCGTCTGATTCAAAAGAGGATAAGGTTTTTACATTTATTCCTTTACTACACCTTGAGAACCAGCAAAGAGTAGGCATGAAGCAGAAAATACATTTTGGAGAGATATATATAAACCTACTTAAGAATGCTGGAATAGATGTTTCTAAGATAGAGAAGCCTGCTGCTAAATAATAAACCTTTAAAAACCCTAACTGCTTCTATGCTTGTAAACATGCCTAAAAAGAAAGCCACTAAGAAGAAAGAGGAAACAACAGAATCAAAAAAAGATTCTGAGTCATCAAAGGCAGAGCCTTTGAGTGCCAAAGGTAAACCTTTGAGCACTGCAGCAAAGCTACAGACGCCAGAGGAGAATATTAAGCTTGAGCAGAACAAATACATTCAGCTCCAGCTCCTTGACCAGCAGATAAAGCAGGTGCAGCAGTACTTGCAGACCTTTGACCAGCAGCTAGTTGAGATAAGGAGTGTGATTAGTTCACTAAAGGAGTTATCAACGCTTAAAAAAGGAGACCAGATACTAGCGCCTATTGCTAGCGGCATATTTATAAAAGCAAAGCTTGAGGATAACCAGGAAGTAAGGGTTAATGTAGGAAGCAGCACAGTTGTTACTAAGAGCATAGAAGGAGCTATTAAGATGCTTCAAGAACAAGAAGCAGAGATTACTCAGTACAGAAACGACACTCTTGTAAAGTTTAATGAGCTAATGCACCAAGCAGAAGCATTGCAAGGGTAATAAGAAAAAGAGGGTTTTATCATGTTCAAGTTCCTTAAAGAAAAACTAAAGAAGGCAGTTTCTATTTTTTCTAGAAAAGTAGAGAAAGAAGCAGAGATAAAGGAAGAAATAGTTGAGAAAGAAGTTGAGGTTCCTGAAAAGCCTGTTAAAAA
Source organism: Euryarchaeota archaeon SM23-78 (assembly GCA_001595785.1). Taxonomy (GTDB): domain Archaea; phylum Nanobdellota; class Nanobdellia; order Woesearchaeales; family SM23-78; genus SM23-78. The sequence goes on along the minus strand of LSSJ01000022.1, from coordinate 5,956 downwards.
GGAGAAACCAAAGGAGAAGAAAGAAGTTAAGAAAAAGGAACCTGAGAAGAAGAAGGAAGAGGAAAAAAAGAAAAAAGAAGAAGAAAAAAAAAGGAAAGAGGAAGAAAAAAGAAAGCAGGAAGAAGAAAAGAAAAAGGAAGAGGAGAAGAAAAGAATAGAGACTGAAAAGAGAAAGAAAGAAGAAGAAAGAAAAATAATAGAGGAAGATAAGAGGAAGGAAGAAGAGAGAAAAAGGCTGGAAGCAGAAAAAAAGAAAGAGGAAGAAAAAAGAATTCTAGAAGAGAAGAAAAGGATTGAAGCTGAAAAGAAAAAGATTGAAGAGGAAAGAAAAAAAGAAGAAGAAAGAAAAAAAAGAGAAGAGAAAAAAAAGAAAGAAGAAAAAGTTCCTGAGAAGCCATATAAGAAAGAAGAACCAAAGGTTGAGAAAAAGCCAAAAGTAAAAGAAGAAAAGCCTGTTAAGAAGAAAGAAGTCAAACCAAAAGTTAAAAAGCCTGAAGTCAAGAAAGAACCAGAAGAAAAACCTAAGAAAAAATCATTCTTTAAAAAACTGTTTGGTATAAAAGAAAAACCTGAGGAGAAAGTAGAGAAAAAAGAACCTGAAGTAAAGAAAGAAGAAAAGCCAAAGAAAAAAAAAGAACCAAAGAAGAAAGTAGAAGAAGAAGTTAAAGAAGAAGTCAAACCAAAAGTAGAAGAAGAAAAAGAAAGGGTAGAAGAAGTTAAAGAAGAGGAAGAGGTTAAGGAGGAAGTAGAGGTTAAACCAGAAGAACCGGAGGTAAAAGAAGAGGAGCCTAAAACTGAAGAAGCAGAGGAAGAAAAGGAAGAGCCAGAAAAAGAAGAAGTTGAAGAAACATCAAAATCTAAGATTTTGAGTGCCAAAGACGAGTCTTTGAGCAAACCAGAGAAAAAAAGCTTTTTCAAAAGAATAAAAGAAAGATTCACAACTATCAAACTTTCTGAAGAAAAATTTGAAAAACTATTCTGGGAATTAGAAGTGGTGTTACTAGAGAACAATGTTGCTGTTGAGGTTATAGATAAGATAAAAGCAGACCTAAAAGCAGAACTGACTATAGGTAAGGTAAGCAGAAAAAAAATCTATGATATGATAGAAGACTCTTTAAGAGAATCAATTGAAGGCTTGTTCATGGACCAACACTTTAACTTGATAAAAGAGATAAAAAACAAGAAAGAAAAGCCCTACATCATTGCATTCATAGGAGTTAATGGCAGTGGAAAAACAACCACCATGGCAAAAATAGCTCACATACTCTTAAAGAACAAGTTGAAAGTTGTTTTTGCAGCCAGTGATACTTTCAGAGCAGCAGCTATTCAGCAACTGGAAGAACACGCTAATAAATTAGGAGTAAAGATGATAAAGCATGACTATGAATCAGACCCAGCAGCAGTTGCTTATGATGCAGTAGAGCATGCAAAAGCCAAAGGCATAGATGTTGTATTGATAGACACAGCAGGCAGGCTCCACAGCAATGATAACCTGATGAATGAATTAAAAAAACTAGTAAGAGTGAACAAGCCAGACTTAAAAATATTTGTTGGTGAGAGCATAACAGGCAATGACTGTATAGAACAAGCAAAATTATTTAATGAAGCAGTAGGCATTGATGTCATCGTTCTTGCAAAGGCTGATGTGGATGAAAAAGGAGGAGCAGCCGTGAGTGTCAGCTATGTAACACAGAAACCAATTATATATCTTGGAACAGGCCAGAAATACGATGACCTAACCGAGTTCAAACCAGAGATAATAATAAAGAATATTGGGCTTTAATCTGCTATTTTTAATCCTAATTTATCAATCCATCTTACTTTAAATAGTAGATTGATTAATTCTACTTCTGCTTTTGTCCATATTTTATTAATCTCTACTGTTCTCAATATTTTTTCTTCAAAACTTTTAACCTTTAGAATATGGTTTATGTTAGAACAATCACACTCCTCATTTATTATCTTATCCGCAACATCCGCCCCTGACTTAATAGCAAAATAAATTCCTTCCCCTGTTAAACCAGAAGCAAAGCCACCAGCATCCCCTATTAAAAATTTATTTCCAAATTCATAACCCTTATAATCATAATTTATCATAGCTGTTTGCAACTTAGCTGTGCTAATATCAAACTTGTCTTTCCAGTAATCTTCAAAATTTTTTCTAATATCAGAGATTTTAAGATTAAGTGTTGGTTTGTGAAGTTCTCTTTTAAAATCCCCCCTCCTCCTATTACACTCAAATTTTTATGTGGGAACACCCAAGAATAAAGTGGTCCAAATTTCTCTGGGTCAAAAAAGACCTCAAGATCTTTGAATCTTTTTAAGGTAAGGTATTGAAATGTTTCCAAGAATTTATCAGTACTTAAGTTTAAATACTTTCTCACCAATGAATTTGAACCATCAGCGCCAACAAGATACTTATAACCAATCTTGTCTTTATCATTAACAATCACTGTTTTTTCATCAATCTTAGTAGCCTTAGAATCCGTTCTTATCTCAGCACCTTGTTTCTTTGCTTTATCAGCCATCCACTTACCTAAGTCCTTCCTGTCAATTGTTACTATAAAAGGCTTATCTAGTTTTATCTCTGTGTCTTGATGAGGTGTATGAATAAATACACTGTTGAATTTCCTCTGAATTATGTTATCTGGAATTCCTAACTTCAAGTCTTTTAAGGTGAGTCCTCCAGCACACACCTTATCTCCAATAATCTTATTTTTTTCAAGAACAAGAACCTTCTTATCATTCTGAGCAAGAATCTCTGCACATTTCAAACCTGCAGGCCCTGCACCAACAATAACAACATCATAAGATTCCATGGGATATATACTGAGATTATCTGTTTATAAAGCTTACTAACTAAGAAAGACCTAAATCTTCTCAAAAACCCCTAGTGCATTACTACAAGGCTTCTTGTCCCAGCTGCAACAATCCAAACAACAGCCCAAGTGGACGTTACCTCCATGATATTTGCATATAACTATAGAATCAGTTTGTTCTGAAAAACCAACACCACACACCCTGCATCTAGTCATTCTACCTATCCTTCTTTATTGATTAAATTGGGAGTACGGGAGAGCTCATGTTTCTCCTTGCACCAAACCAAGCTTGCAACGGTGATTACAGACTTGTTTTAGAATATTGAAAAAACATCTCTTGCTCTCCCACCCTCCAACTAACAGTTAAACCCTTTCTATTTTTAAATTTTATCATATTTTATAAGATGATGCACGAAATATTTAAAAAGTAACTAAACAAATAAGAAGTTAAGTACTAAAAAAAGGTCAATAGGTGAGTGAATGGATGATATCAAAGACTTGGAATTAATGGCTAATAAGCTCAGAGTTCATTCTCTGAAATCAACCAGTGCTGCTGGTTCAGGTCACCCAACTACTTGTTTGTCCTGTGCAGAGATTATGAGCTGCTTGTTTTTTTCTGAACTAAAAGAAGAGGATGAGTTTATTCTCTCAAAAGGTCATGCTGCTCCTATATTATATGCTGCTTATGCAGAGGCAGGTTTTATCTCGCCTGATGAACTGATGAACCTAAGAAAGATTGATAGCAAATTAGAAGGACATCCTACTCCTCTCATGCCCATGGTCAAGGTTGCTACTGGCAGTCTTGGACAAGGCTTATCAGTTGGAGTGGGGATGGCTTTGGCAAAAAAGCTTGATAAGAATAATGGCAGGATTTATGTTCTTTTAGGTGATGGAGAAATGGCAGAAGGCGCTGTGTGGGAAGCTGCTAATATGGCTACTTATTACAACCTTACTAATCTATGCGCAATTGTTGATGTGAATAGACTTGGTCAGTCCCAGGAAACCATGCACGGTCATGACTTAAGAAAGTACAAGAAAAAATTCAAGGCTTTTGGCTGGAAAACGATTATTATCAATGGGCACAGTATTAGAAGAGTTTTGCATGCTCTTAGAAAAGCCAGGAAAAGCACTAAGCCTTTTGCTATTCTTGCCAGAACTATTAAAGGAAAAGGGGTTTCTTTCTTAGAAGACAAGGAGGACTGGCATGGCAAGGCTTTGAATGAGAACCAGCTGAAAAAAGCTCTTAAAGAAATTGGCAAACCCGAAGTGACCTTATATTCAAAAATACGAAAACCCAAGGAAGTAGAAGTATTTGCTGATTTTGGAACTAACAGGTATGAGCTAGGTGAAATGATTGCTACAAGAACTGCTTTTGGAAAAGCCCTTGTTAACCTTGGTAAAGACACTAAAAAAGCTGTTGTGCTTGACAGTGATGTAAAGAACTCAACTAAGACACAGGATTTCTTCAAGGAATATCCCAACAAAGGACTTGAGTTCTTTATTGCAGAGCAGAACATGCTAGGAGCAGCCATAGGATTTTCAACCCAGAACTATATCCCTTTTGTAACAACCTTTGGAGCCTTTCTTACCAGGGCTTATGATTTTATCAGAATGGCTCAGTACTCCAAAGCCAACATAAAGCTAGTTGGCTCGCATGCAGGCGTAAGCATTGGAGAAGATGGACCTTCACAAATGGGATTAGAGGATATCTCTATGTTTCTAAGCATGCCTGAATCTGTTGTGCTCTACCCATGTGATGCTGTTTCCACAGAAAAAATGGTTAGAGAGATGGTAAAACACAAAGGCATATGTTATCTAAGGACCACCCGAGAGAAAACACCTGTTATATATAAGCATAGAGAGGAGTTCCCTATTAAAGGATTTAAAGTGCTGTGTAAGAGCCCTAAGGACAAAGCCTTGGTCATAGGAGCAGGTATTACTATTCATGAAGCTCTAAAAGCTTATGATAAGTTAAAGAAGAAAAAAATCAACATAAGAGTTATTGATCTTTACTCTGTTAAGCCTATAAATACAACAGAGCTTCTAAAACATGCCAAAGAGTGCAAGAACAAGGTAATTGTTGTAGAAGACCACTACTTTAACGGTATTGGCTCAATGGTTAGAAGGGTCTTGGGAAAGATTAAGCATCTGTATATCAAAGAGATTCCTAGGTCTGGGACACCAAAAGAGTTAAGAGCAAAGTACAAAATTGATGCTGATGCTATTGTTGATGCTGTTTTAAAATAATGCATGTTAAAATTTATAAAGTCATAGATTTCCTAACTCAACCAAGCATTTCTGGTCATGCGTTACTTGTTCTTTGTTCTCATAGTCGATGTTCAAGGGCAGTACCAAGTCTTTTGCTGTTGATATCACTATGTCCATATGTACCTCTTTTACTTTGGGGTTTCCTCTGAGATGATAGTTTACTATGGCTTCTAGTCTTTTCATGTCTGTTGCCATGAAGAACAAGCAGAGATTATGTTTACCTGACATCACTAGTGCATTGATAAAGAATGGGCAGTGTTCAAATTCTTTTATTATTGCTGTTGTATCTGTTGCATCCACATCAACTTTTGCCAGGCTGAGGTCAACAACTTTGAAGTTGACTCCGTTTATGGTGTGCAGAATTCCTTTTTCTTGGAGTCTTCTTATTCTTGCTCCTACTGATGGCTGGGATAGCTTTATCTTTTTTGCTATTTCTTCTTGAGAAACTTTGGGGTTCTTTTGTATCATTGATAGGATGGTGTTATCCCTATCATCAAGACCCATCTTTTCATTGAACTGGATTTTCTTTTTGAATTCTTGTACCAGTGCTTGATAGTTGGTTTTGTTTTTAAAGGCCATTTTTAGAAATTCACCTATGGTTTATAAATTTATAAAGTAAAGGTAATAAAGCTTTATTTATAAAGTTTTCCCTTTATCTAAAAGGTTTTATCTTATAAAACTTATATTTTAAAGTAATTAGATTTATATATTTTAGAATGTATCCTTATAACACAGATATGTCAAGGGGGTGGACAAATGAAAGAACTTGAGAACTCAGATGAAGTAAATCTAGATGACATTGAAGGCATTGACCCTGAAAGAGCAAGTTTCATAAGAGGCTACCTTAAAGCAGAAATATAAATTCCTAA
>LSSJ01000021.1 GCA_001595785.1 Euryarchaeota archaeon SM23-78 | reverse complement strand
AAGATTCATAAGGAAATCTATGAGTGGTTTGGGATTAGTTTTGATGAGTTTGGAAGGACAAGCACAGAGACTCATAAGAAGATAACCCAGGAAATATTTCTTAAGATTCATGAAAACGGCTTTATTGTTGAGGATTTTCTTGATGAGCTTTACTGCGAAAAATGCAAGAAGAGCCTTGCTGATAGGTTTGTAGAAGGAATCTGCCCTTACTGTGGTTTTGAGAATGCAAGAGGCGACCAGTGTGATAAGTGCGGTCATTTACTTAATGCTATTGAGCTAAAGAATCCCAAGTGCAAGATTTGTGGTGAAAAACCAACTAAGAAGAGTACCAAACACTTATTCTTAGATTTAGAAAAGCTTCAGCCAGAGCTTGAGAAATGGATTAAGGTTAGAAGTAAGGAGGGGTTTTGGAGCGAGAATACTATTACTTATACCAATGCTTGGTTAAAAGAAGGCTTGAAAAAAAGATGCATCTCAAGACAACTTAAGTGGGGGATTCCAATTCCTTTGAAAGGCTTCGAGGACATGGTGTTCTATGTGTGGTTTGATGCACCCATAGGATACATATCTATTACTGCTCATAAGTTTAATGATTGGAAGGACTGGTGGAAGAACCCAGAGCATGTTAATCTTTATCAGTTCATGGGCAAGGATAATGTGCCTTTTCACACAATCATATTTCCAGGCACATTAATAGGAACAAAAGAAAAATATACCTTGCTTTATCATATTAACACAACAGAGTATCTTAACTATGAGGACGGCAAGTTTAGTAAAAGCAGGAACATAGGTGTTTTTGGGGATGATGCTATTAAGCTAGGAATTCCTGCAGATGCCTTTAGATATTACCTACTGGTCAACAGACCTGAAAAAGCTGACACTGTGTTTAGCTGGGATGATTTCCAGGACAAATTGAATCATGAACTTATTGGAACCCTTGGCAACCTGGTGAACAGAACAATAGTTTTCTTGAATAAATATTATGATTCAAAGATTCCTGAGTATGACTTAGGAAAGGATGAGGAAGAGTTTCTTTACTTGATAAGAGATCAAGAGAACAAGATAACTAATTTACTAAACAAGGTTAAACTTAAAGAAGCATTAAAAGAAATCCTTGCGCTATGTGCTAATGGAAACAAGTTTTTTCAAGCAGCAGAGCCATGGAAAAATGTCAAAGAAAAAAATAACAAGAAAAGAGCTGACAATGCATTATACATCCTTGCTAATCTTGTGAAAGACATAGGAATCCTGTGCGAGCCTTACCTGCCATTCACATCAGAGAAGATTTTTAAGCAACTAAATATTGAACCTCAGAAATGGGATAACCTAGGAGTTCTTAGCCTGGATAAAGGACACAAGATAGGAAAAGCAGAAGTGTTGTTTAATAAGTTAGTTGATGATGAGAAGAAGAAGATGAAAGAGCAGTTCAGTGGTGTTGGTAAAAAAGAAGAAAAAGAAAAGAAAGAAAAATCTTCATTGCTCGCTCGCAAAGCTCGCGAGGAAAAAAAGGGTTTTAACCTGCTCAACCTCAAAGTTGCGAAGATAAAAGAGGTAAAAGACCATCCCAAAGCTGATAAGTTAATCATACTAAAACTTGATCTTGGCAGGGAGGAGAGACAAATTGTTGCTGGAATAAAGGTTTGGTATAAGAATGAAGAATTAAAAGATAAGAAAATAATTGTAGTAACCAATTTGCAGCCAGCAGAGCTAAGAGGAGAAAAATCAAATGGAATGCTATTAGCTGTTGAAAAAGCAGGAAAACTAGGCTTAGTAACAGTTAAGAAAGCAGAGCCAGGCACACAAGTACTGATAGAAGGAGCAAAGCCAAACAATGAAATCATTACACTCGAAGAATTCAAAAGTGTGAAGATGAGGGCAAAAGAAGGAAAATCTTATTCTGAAGATAAAGTAATGAAAGCAGGTGATGAAGAGCTAATAGTAGAGAAAGGAGTTGAGGGGAAGATAAGGTAAATAAAAAATAATTTATATTTTTTCTAAATAAAAATCGGCGCAAACACCAATGCAATGATTGACATTAGCTTAATCAATATATTAAGACTGGGTCCTGCTGTATCTTTGAAAGGGTCTCCTACTGTATCTCCAATAACTGCTGCTTTATGAGCATCACTGCCCTTACCACCAAGATTGCCTTTTTCTATGTATTTCTTGGCATTATCCCAGGCTCCTCCACTGTTAGCCATGAACAAGGCTAGTAAGAAACCAGAAGCAATAGCACCTGCTAGTAAGCCTCCAAGAGCCTCTGCTCCTAGTACAAGCCCTATGATTATTGGTGCTAGTATTGCTAGAAGACTAGGAATAATCATTTGTCTAAGAGCAGCATTAGTGGATATTTCTATGCATCTGGTATAATTAGGTTTTGCCTTACCACTCATCAAGCCCTTAATCCTCTTGAACTGTCTTCTAACCTCTTTTACAATGTCAAAGGCTGCTTTGCCAACAGCACTCATGGTAAAGGCTGAGAACAAGAAGGGCAGCAGAGCGCCTATGAAAAGTCCTGCAATAACCACTGGGTCAAGGAGCGAGATTACTCTTAAGTTCACTGTTTTGCCATAAACAGCAAACAATGCAAGAGCTGTTAGAGCTGCTGAGCCAATAGCAAAGCCTTTGCCAATAGCAGCAGTGGTGTTACCAACAGCATCAAGAGTCTCACACCTCTTCCTAACCACTCCTCCCATTTTACTCATCTCAGCAATGCCTGCAGCATTATCAGCCACTGGACCATAAGTATCAGTTGCTAAAGTTATTCCAAGAGTGGATAGCATACCAACAGCAGCTATTGCAATACCATAAAGACCAGCAAAATAGTATGAGACCAGGATTGCTATAACAACTGCTAGTATTGGGATGGCTGTGCTCTTCATACCAACAGCAAGACCAGAAATGATATTTGTTGCTGCCCCTGTCTCAGAAGCCTTTGCAATGCCCTGAGCAGGTTTTCTATTATCAGCAGTGTAGTACTCTGTGATTAACCCAATAATCACCCCTGTGATTAAGCCAGAAATACTTGCATACCACACAGTAATAGCTCTTAATCCTGAAGTAAGAATTATTAATGCAAAGGAAAGCACAAACATAAGAGCTGCTGCTGTAAAGATACCCTTGTTAAGAGCTCTATGAGGATTCCTGCGCTTACCAACCCTTACAAAAAAGGTTCCGATAATGGATACAATGATACCAAGGCCTGCAAGCATCATTGGAAGAGCAACAGCATTAGCAATGGATATGGTAAGCACCCCTATTGCCATTGCTGCAATAATAGAGTCAACATAGCTCTCAAACAAGTCAGCTCCCATACCAGCAACATCACCCACATTATCACCCACATTATCAGCAATAACAGCTGGATTCCTAGGATCATCCTCAGGGATGCCTTTCTCAACCTTGCCAACCAGGTCTGCTCCTACATCAGCAGCCTTGGTAAAGATACCACCACCAACCCTTGCGAACAAAGCTATTGAGCTTGCTCCAAACCCAAAGCCATAAATGATTTCAGGGCTCTTAAAGATTAAGTAGAGGAGAGAAACACCAAAAAGACCAAGACCAACAACACACATACCCATAACAGTGCCTGAGGAAAAAGCAATTCTTAAACCAGTGTTAAGAGAATTTTTACAACCCTCAGCAGTCTTAGCATTAGAAGAAGTAGCAATCCTCATGCCAATATTGCCTGCAAGAGCAGAGAACACAGATCCTATAAGAAAAGCCCAAGCTGTTCTTGAGTTAATAAGAAAAAAGATGACAAAGAATACAGTGATAACAAACAGTGCAAGCACCAAGTACTGCTTGTTAAGATAAGTCATTGCTCCTTTTTGAATAAACCTACTTAACTCTTTGACCTTTTCTGAACTTACTTTAATCTTGCTAAGAGAAAGAGCAGTGTAAACTGCAAAACCCAACCCTATCAGTGCAACCAAACCAGAAACCCAAGTGAATATATATGATGCCATTTTAGTTCATAGCTGTTAAGGTATTTATTTAAACTTTTTGATTTGGGTTGTTATTTTTGTATTGAGGATTAGCATTGAGTTCTGGTATGATTATGCTTCGCAAGGGTGGGGCCAGCTCAGGCACGTTTACTTAACCGAGAGCTTCACCTCCCCGGATGGGGCGTCCCCCTGTTCCGCTTTGATTATAAAGTAGATGTTGCCCTCGCAAATAGGCCTCACCCACCCTTGCTCAGCCTATAAGGGGTTCCGGCACGTTTTTGTGCTAGGAACCGCTTGCCTTTTGTTAACTTTTGGTAGTGAGCGTAGCGAACGGGCGAAAAGTTAATCGCAACATTTAAATACGTCAATTCTTAAAATCTAATTTGAAGGTGAGGAGTAGTAAACTAATAGCATTGTTAATGATTTATCTTGTAATATCATTGACTTTTTTTAGCTCTCTTGTATTTGCAAGTATCTTCAAAGCAGAGGCTTATGGAGATACAGATAAAGTGCCAGGGATTACAAGATCTGATGATACTCTTGTGATAAACACCAGGTCTACCATGAAATGTAGTGTAAAAGCTGATTTTACTAATAATACTTATGAAAGTATGACTTGTATTCAGCCAGCAACTGCTTGGGAGTGCACATACACTCATCCTATTACCAATGTAACGGGTAAAGTAAGCGCTACTGTAAAAGAGGATGTGTCTCAATCAGAGAAAAATGTGGAGGCTTATGTGGATAACCTTGGGCCTAAGATATCATCGTTTACTCCTACTAGCCTTAAGAACAAAGTAAAAGCAAGTTATGCTATTACAGACCAGGCTAACCAGTACTTCTTGAATAAATGTTCTGGAATTGAAAAAGTAGAACTAATCCTTAATAGACAGGTTATTAACACAACTAATCACCTTGTAGGGCAGTGCAGTGTTAGTGGGTTTCTTATTGGAACCATTCCTAACTTTATAGGAAAGGTTAATGCTAGTCTAAAAGCTTATGACTATGTAGGACTAGTAGCAAATACTAGTGAGAGTCAAGTGTTTATTGACACTGTTCCTCCAAAGATTAGTAGTAGTGCACAGGTCTACCAAGCAGGCACCAAAGAAGTGGTTAGTAAGATATCAACTAATAGCTCAAGAGTGATAGATGTTGATGTAGAAGTAGTGGTTGAAGAGGATACCATGAGTGTTAGTGCTAGTGGTAATTTCTCAGAGCTTGACAAAACTAGGAGCAAAGACCAGAGCGGGGTTAGTGCTGATTGTTTAAGACAAGGCTGGAACAACACACATATATGCACTTTTAAAAATATTAAGCTAAGCCCTGCCAGCAGTAGCACAAGATGCACTGTAAAAGCAACTGATCAAATGGATAATAGTGCTAATCAATCACTTGTGCTAAGCTTCACAGTGGTTAATGATGCTGGTAGTGTTACCAGGCTTGGACCAGCCCTTGATAAGTGTTACCAAGATACCTGCTACTTAAAATCAGGTGCTAATGAGATAACCGCAGAAATTTCTACTAGCAGCAGCTTTAATGAGAGCAAGGTAAGGATAGAAGACACTCAGGCTGCTTGTACCTATAACCAGACCTGGGTTTGCACAGCAGATGTTAGTAGTTTTAGTGGTAAGCTAAACTTAGAAGGCTTTGATGACTTAGGAAACCATCTCACAGCAGAATCAGACCTAATCATTGTGATTGACTCAACACCTCCTAATATATTAGGAGAGATTAACACAACACCAGAGTGTCCAACAAGTACAGAAACCCTTTATATAACCTTTAATGTTACTGAAGCCCAGAGCTTAGGAGTAACAGCAAGTGCTTATACTCTTGGTATTAGTAGTGATAATGAGAGCAAAGCTAGTTGTGTACAAATAGGTACAAGTAATAACTGGGCATGCACTCTGAGCATAAGCAATCTAAAAGCCCAGGAGATAAACACTAACTTAAACCTTGTAGTGGAGGACTTTGCAGGTAACCAGTTAATCAAGAGTGTTCCTGTAAGTATATGTGTTGAACTTGCCCAAGTCCCTGTCTTAATTGATAAGATAATAACAAAGGGAAAGCTGCCTAAGATTGATAGAAGAACAGCTAGTAGGATAACAGTGAAAACACCCTTATCTCTTGAGATAATAAAAAAGAACAAGGATGTTGAGATAACGCAGACTACCATTGTTGATTGTTCAGACACTCCTGGTATGGCAGGTCAGGCTTATATGATGAATGATGAAGACCTAAAACCAATCCTTATCATTCCTTTAAAATATGATGAAGAGTGGGATGAGGATGATAAGGTAAAAGTTAACTGCACTCAAGAGTTCATGATAAAGCATGGTAACAAGATATATACCTTGCCAGAAGAAGAACACATAACAGCAGAGCTAGAGGTGTTTAATCAACCCTTAGGCACTCTTAATGAATCTTATCAGAAAAAAGTGGATGAGATAAAAAAACAGATAATAAGACTTGACAAACAAATAGATAAGTATGCAAAGGTGTACACCTATCTTGGAACCCTGTGTAATCTTGCAGAAGGAATAGCCAAGGTTAATCAAGTACTACAATCACTTAAATCAGCTCTTTGGGGTTTATGCGTTGCTCTTGAACCACTAGGCATAGGAGAAGTAATATGGAACACAGTAAATCCTTTTCTCTCAGGCATTGAGAACTTTGTTGATTCATTCACCTGGCCTCAAGGATGGGTGCCAACAGGAGGAAACACTGTGGGATTACTCTTAAAAGGAACCTGTGCAATCTACACATGCAAATTATATGACTTCAACACCTATGTAGACATAGGTGTGAGTATAGGTGCGTATTATGCGACAAGGAATAATATAATAATTACAGACAGGCAATGTGATGATGAGGAGTGCATAACTGTTTATGAAGATGGAACAATAGAGCAAGTAGATAAAGAAACAGGAGAAACCCAGATATATAATGGGCAAACAGGAGAGGTCACTGTCTATGATGCTAATGGCAAAATAAAACAATACATCTCAGGAGACGGGAAAACAGTAGCATATTATGATGATAATGGCAAGGTATCCTACACTAAAAAATACAATGATGATAATACTTACACAATAACAAACTCTAATGGAATATCTCAAAAATATGATATGGAAGGGAATCCTTTAACACCTTTACCTCCTGCAAGAGAATTCAATAATCTCCAAAGTCAAGCTCCAGAAGTATTTGAAGACCCACTTACATACCCAGGCCCTTCACCCACAACTCCTTCGTCACCCTCTTCTGGCAATCCTAACCCTGCTACGACTAATAAAGCTGTTGTTAGCAATGAGGTTACCCCCCCACAACCCTCTAAGCAGACCCCTTCATTGTCTATATCACTTAAAACTGTTCAAAATGGGTTTTTAAAGGCATATGGGCTCACCACTCTTTATGATGTGTTATATCCAGTCTACACAGATTATACTAAGATATATAAGGGCTTTGAAAAAGGGATTAGCCAATTATTTGGAGGTAATGTTGTTTACTCAGACTCAATCACTGGCAGGGTTACTAATCCTTTTAAGAATTTTGATTTATATGGCTCTAATAAAGAATGGTTTAATCTTAACACCAGGATGCAGAATGCTATAGATGCTTTCTTGGGTGATGATGGCAGCTGGATTTATAATCCTTATAAGAGCAAGCATTATGATAAGTTCTGTGCTCCTGCTATTTTGTTTAATGATAGGAAGGAGAGACAGATATTGTGTAAGCGTCTTGGTTGTATTGAGCAGATGGTTAAGGAAGGAGGTCCTTTAGAGGCTTGTGATTTTGAGTATAATCTAGATATGTGCTTGTATGTTGAGAGTGCTAGGTATAAGATTGAGGGTCCTGCTAATCTAGGAAATATTCTTGGAAGTATTAAAAGAGTGTTCTTTAGCAACCTTTTAGGTCTTGGCGTAACAACTACTTACTTGTTTGTGATGCCTGGGTGTGTGCATTATCAGGTGCCTGGTGGTGCAACCCTTGACTTTGGAGGTGTGCTCAAAGGCTGGAGAGCTGCTGCTTGCGGTGTTTCTGGCAGCTTACTTAGTTTAAGAGAAATAATTGCTTTTGCTAAGAATCGTTTTAACCCTCTTGCAGGCAATGCACCTGTTGATATTCCTGCTACTGGGATGGACTTTTGTTATGGGGTGGATTATGATGATTAAGAAACTTGTAGTAATAACTGTATTATTGTTCATGATTAATTGTTTCCTTGTAATAGGAGTGTCTGTTGATGATTATAGGCCTGGATGGTTTAAGGATTATGGTGGGAATCAATCAAATGTTCTTCATAATTTCTGGTACTCTTTATGGCCTTTTATTCCTCCCAAAGGCGAGATAAACCCTTATGATAATGCTGATGTTTATGGTTGGTATAATGATACTTTCTTTGGCTTGGCTAACTGGGAGAGAGAGGTGTGTCTTATTGGTCTTACAACTGATGTAATGAATATTAGGAATGTTGTTATGGAAGATATTGAGGAGGAGTGGAGAATTTATACAACTACCGTCACAGTCTCTGCTATAAAGCAGAAAGGCTTTAACAATACCTATCTTTACTCAGTTTCTTGGTATATCATGCCTTATAGTAATGATGCTTTGTACAGGGTTTATCTTAAAAAAGACTCTGATCAAGAGTATTTTGTTGGCAAGAAAGGCACTAAGGATACTGATTGGGAAGATGTGAGTAGATATGTTGGTGATAGTGGCTTTGATGCTCGTTACCTTAAAAAAGAGTATGATAAGGTTGTGCTTGAGTACAGGGATTATGGAAGTACTGTGGTTAATGAGGTGATTGTTAGTGTTGTGGAAAAATGAGGATGATTAGAAAACAAAAAAAGAGCAAGAGCACTAAGTACTGGCTTACTCAAAGAGACGCCTTATTAGCGAGTTTTAGGAATATTCCTAACAAGGCTTTTTTTAAAGCCATGCTTTATGACTTCTTAACCTTAATAGCCATTCTTATTGTCCTGAATATAGGTGCCTTATTCATCAATCTTGTAAGTGTACCAGCCTTTCCTAAATTATTAAATGTTTATCAGTTAGGGCAAAATGGTAATGAAGAGGTTTTTCAACAAGCAATAGTAGAGTTTGCTCCTGTGCTTAACAGGGTTTTATGGCTGTCCCTTATCATCTCTATTATTACCTGCTTACTCTTAGTCTTCTTTATCTCTTTGTTCTATGGCAAGGCTTGGAGTATAAGATTGAAGAAAAAGTTCAGTACACTTGCTTTTAGAAAATATTTTTTACTGAATTTTGTGTGGTTAATTGCTTGGATAATAATTCTTATTATAACCATAAATGTTTTTGTAATTCCAGTAGCAACCTTTTTTATTCTAATTGAATTCTTGTTCTTCCTCTACTCTGACCCTGCCCTTAGAACTGTTTTTGATGAAAAGAAAACTCTAAGACAGAACTTTTCCAAGTTCTTTAAATGTATTAAGAGAGTTCATTGGTTTATATTTTTCTTAATCACAGCCATTCTACTAATGTTAATCCTGCTCTTAATCACTGGTTTGTTCATTGAAATCCCTGTTTTATTCGCAATAATCACCTTAATATTTGCCCTGTTTTTCATGGGGTGGGTAAGGAATTATATTATATATATTATTAATATTACTAAGCACATAAAAAATTAAAAACTTTGGACGGTGCAAAAATGCTTCAAAAAAGAGGTGAAAGAAAGGCTCAGATTACCTTGTTTGTGATTCTTGCATTAGTCATTTTAATAGCATTCCTGATATTATACTTTGCTGTTTTTAGAAGACTTTCTATTGAAGACGGTTCTGAAGTAGAAGAGGTGCCAGAAGAATTCAAGGTTGTAAGTTCCTATGTAGAAGCCTGTATACATGATGTTGGAATAAAAGCATTAAAGGAGATGGGTATGCATGGAGGATACATTGATCCATTAGACTCTGAGCTTACACCAGTCCTCCTGCGGTATAATCCTAGTGCACCAACAAGCTATGAACTAACCTCATTAACAGGGGATGAGGATGGGCTTGTGCCTTACTATCTACATGTTCCTGGCAAATCAGATTATCTTAACTACAGATTAGGTTCATTTGCTCCAACTATTCAGAGCATGGAGTATCAGCTTAGCGTGTATATGAGCAGAGAACTCCCTAAATGCACTAGAGGATTTAAAGAATTAGAAAAACAATATGATGTTGATGCTGATGATGATAATATTAAAACAACCACTTATATAAAAGATGATAAGATAGAATTCTATGTTAACTATGAGTTAAACCTGACCAAAGAGAATGTTAAGGCAAGGATTAAACAACACCATAACATAGTAAGGTTTCCTTTTAAAAAATATTATGAGCTTGCTCTTAACATGATGGGTGCAGAACTAATAAGCCAGTTCTTAGAAAGCTTTACCCTCAGCCTTATATCTTATTACTCAGGGCTTGACTCTAACATGCTTCCACCAATGATAGACTACACCAATGTACCTTATGTGATTACCTGGAGCAACATCAAGGTTTGGACTGATTTTAGTGGGCTCTTAAGGAGCTATACCCCTACTCTACAAGTAGTAGGCACAAAGGGTTATGAACCAATAACAGTTCAAGGAGATGATGTTGAGGCTTCTTTTTATAAGAGTCTAAGCATGGAGATATTCAATGAGAGCCTGCCAAACATAGCAATAACCTTTTTTTATCCTGATAACACTCTAAGCATGAGGGTTCAGCCTTCAAAAGGAGACCGTATAAAGCCAAATATTGAGGTACAAGAAGGTAACCAGTATATTCCTAAGAGAGAATTCAATACTTATAAGTTCTACTATGATGTTGCTTACCCTGTTATTGTTGAGATAAGGGGTTATGAGCCAACAACAGACATCCCAGAGTACAGCTTCCTGTTTGCCTTGGAAAGTAATCTAATTGAGAATAAAGGAGTGTTAGCATGGAATCTTGGGCTAGGAACAGTTGACTGGGATTATTCCTATATTAATACAACCTTCACCTTTCCAGAAGATAGTATTCATGATGCTGATGGTAATCCAATTAATTTAAAACCAAGAAGCACCACTAAGAGCTTGTTCTGTGATGAAGCCACTTGGTTATCAGGAGAGGTTAGTTTAAGAGCAACTGATGCAAAGCATAAAGCTCCTCTTGAAGGAGTAAGTGTGAGTTATGGCTGTGGTGATTATGATGAGTGCTGGGCGGGTATAACAGACACAGCAGGTGAGTGGAAAGGCAAGCTTCCAATATGTCAAGGAGGATACCTTGCTCTCAGTAAGGAGGGGTATGGTTCAAAAACAATTATGCTCAGCACCCAGGAAGGAAAAGGGGCTTTGCTCCCAACTCAAAAGCTTGAGATAATAAGAGAGATTAATGCTAGTGTTAAGAAGCTTGAGATACAGAAAATATTTAATAGGAATGATGATTGGGAATGGGAACCAGGGCCTGACAGCATAGGTTTATTACAGGGTATTGATGAGGGAGCTGAACAAGTAATACTGACCATTACTCAGACAGGGTTTGAAGCAGGAACCAGTCCGTTAACAAATACAATAATATTTGGAAGGGAAGGTGTTAGTAAGGGCGCTATAAAACTAGTGCCTAGTGAGTATGAGGTAACAGCTAATCTTATTGATTATAATGGTGTTACTATCCCTGCAAACTGCTCAAGGGTGTGTAGCAAGAGAGGTTTACTTGGTATTGGGTGTACAGAGCATACCTATTTCCCTGACCCAGAGGTTGTTTTAGATCCGGCTCCTTGGGGAGGAGTAGAGATAAAAACTAGTACAACAGGTTTGTTAAAAATAACCTCAGCACAGCTTGACAACAGCCAAGAGCTTGATTTCAGAGTGTTAAAACTACCCAACCTACAAAACAGTGTTCCTCCAGGAGCATGTCTAGAACAATTGGAAGAGATGGATAAAATAGATGATTATTCTAGAACTTATAAAGCAGAAGTAATGCCTGTGTTTAAGTAATTTATGTGTTTAATAAGTTATGCAGGGGAAGTTATGTAGGGTTGGTCTGATTCGTCTGATTCAACTCTTGTAATACTCGATATATATCTCTCATTTGCTCACAAGCTGCTCTGCTCTGAGGGTCAGTTATTTTTTCACAAACAGAGAAATCGTTTTGCATAAAGAAGGGAATATAGCACTCATCTCTCTCATTTACATTTACTATTAAATCACAGTACTCTTTCTTCATACTAATTGAAGCTATTGTTTTCAAACACCTATCCTTATCATTAGTGTTTTCCAAGCTTAGACAAATATTCTTTGCTTGCTCAGGGTTAGTCTTTGCAAGGCTACTTGCTTGCATAATCTTTTCTGCCACACTAGGCTCATCGCTAGGTTTAGGTTTAGGAGATAAATGGCAAGAGTCATCATACCAATAGCCTCCGCACACTCCTCCACAATCAGGTCCTACCTCATCCTGATTCTTAATACCATCATTACAAGTCTCTTTTGGAGGCGGCCCTGGTTTTGGCTCCTTGTGACACGCTCCATCATACCAATAAGCTCCGTTTATGCTTGTGCACACTCCTCCGCAGTCTGGTGCTATCTCGTTCTGGTTCTTAACATTGTCATGGCAACTCTCAACAACCGTGGTTTTTTCCTCTACATTAAAAGAGAAGGAAGCAGTAGCTACTTTTTGTTCATAATTAGCAAATATTTTTAGAGTATAACTTCCAGGTCTTATATTAAGAGGCAACTCAAGGGTTTTATAATGACTCATGGTTGTGCTTACAGCAATAGTCTCTTCCTTGCTTAGAACAGTGTTCTCATCCTCATCTAGCAGCCTATAGATAAGATTGGTATCAAAGGGATCCTTGGTAGAGCCCATGTTAGTAATCTTCACATCAAAGCCTAGCTCTTCTCCTTGATAATATATGAGCTTGTTAGGGCTTGCCTCTACATCTAGCAAGGCCTCTTTTCCTTTTATTATGTCTGGGAGAAAAACAATTCCAAGAATCACAATCACCAAGAATCCAAAGATAATGAGTACTTTTGAGAGAACAGTTTTCTCATGGCTCACCCCAGTCAGAGTAGAAGCTCCTTTAGCAGAGGTTTGCTTCATCATCACAGAATCAATCACTCCCTCAACCAGGCTTGGGCTGTAGCCCTGCCTGATAAGCGAAGCCTTAATAGCATCTGGTTTATAACCCTTTTTTAGCTGCTCCTCAACATATTTCAGAAGAGTGTCTGCCATGATAAATTACTCACCTCTCCTTAAAAATAAGGTTGAGGATATATAAATTTAACGAAAAAAGGGCTTGAGAATCGAAAGATTTAAATCAAAGAATACTAGTTCTAAAATAATAATAAAAATAATGGGTGATACTTATGGCTGAAGAGAAAAAAATACCACAAATTGATGATGATATTGGAAAACATCCTGACAGATTCTACAATATAAAAGGGCTTCTTGAGAAAGAAGCTGGCTTCAAGGAAAAACCCCCTGAGTCACTAGAAGATAAATTAAAACTGTTTGAGTATTATCATCATCCTGAACACAAGTTTCAGGAAAGATTTATGAAGGACTTAGGTGCAATTGTCAGAGGAGGGCATCCTACCAAAGAGAAAGGTGCCAAGTACTATGCCTTGAATTCGCTTTATAAAATATTAGGGAGGGATACTGATAAATTAGAAAGAGAGGAAGATATTAGAAAAGTGCTGGGTCCGTTTATGGATGAGTTCTTAAAACATACCACTTATGAGCACTGGAAGGAGCTTGAAGAAGACCTGAAAAAAGGAAAATCTGATGGAACGCTTTACACAGAAGAAGAGATATTTAAGTTTAAAGCCGCACTTTTTGATCGTATGATAGCTGCTGGAGCAGACAAGGGAAAAGGGCAGAGAATAATGAGTATCCAAGCACTTGCCAACACATTAAAAGGAAAACAAAGAGTTGAGGTTGAAAGTTACCTTGATACTCTTAGTGAGGATACTATTACAGGCTATTCAATGCATACTCAGCAGCGTATCATGGACCACTACTTTAGGTTAGAAGATGCACCCAAGATTAAGAAATACTTTATAAAACAACTAGAGGAAAGGAACTTACAGCCTAAGGAGACCATAGCACACCTTGGTCACACAGATTTATTAAGTAAATATGGTAGGCTATTAGGTAAAGAGGCTGAAGAAGAGTACCTGCCTTTAAAGAAAGAATAGAAAACTTAAGAAAACAAATAAAAATTTGTTTTCTCTTTTTTTCTTATTCTCAAGCATAACCTTTATAAACCTTTTCTACTCTCTACTTTTCGTAATAATCATAATGCTGTACAAGGCTAAAGAGGTGGTTTTTCTTGGCAAAGAAGATGAAGGCAAAAAAAGTAGCTGCTGTTAAGAAAGAGGAAGCAGAAAAAGTGCTTAAGAAGCAGGAAGAGAAGAAAAAGGATGGTGTTCTTAACAAGGAACTTGATAAAATGGCTGAGAAGATTCCTGATGAGGCTAAGAAGAGATTAGAAGAGATTAAGGACAAGCTAGAGGCTTTTAAGGACAAGATTGTAAGCAAGTTTGAAGGCTATATAATGGGGGTTGCTCTTCTACCACCTGACAAAGAAGATGAGAAAAAAGAAAAGATTAATGTGCTTGTATTAGTTGATGATTCTGATTCTCAGAAAATGACCAAGGAGGAGCTTAAGGAAAGACTGAGCGGTATTATTGATAAGATGGCAGAAGAGGTGGATAAGAACCTGGCTCCTAAGACAATTATATTAACAGAAGTGTGGCAGGCTTGTTATGATGCCAAGTATGAGATATTGCAGATGATTGCTTTGAGTGCTCCTGTGCATGATACTGGCATGCTTGCAGCTATTAAGATAGCTGAGATTCATAAGAACATGGTGCTTAAGAAGTTTGAGAAGTACATTGTCTCTTATATATTAGCAGGAAGCATTGTTCAGGGCAAAGCAACTCATACCAGTGATATTGATGTGTGCATCATTGTTGATGATACTGATGTTAAGAAGATGACCAGGGCTGAACTCAAGGATAAGCTTAGGGCTATAATTATTAGCATGGGCTTTGAAGCTGGTAAGCTCACAGGCATTGAGAACAAGATAAATATTCAGGTCTGGATTCTTACTGATTTCTGGGAGGGCATTAAAGAGGCTAATCCTATCTTCTTTACTTTTCTTAGAGATGGTATTCCTTTTTATGACAGAGGCATATTCATGCCCTGGAAGCTGCTGTTGCAGATGGGAAGAATCAAGCCAAGCCCAGAAGCCATTGACATGTTTATGAGCACAGGAGAACAGATGCTTGAGAGGATTAAGTTCAAGATAAAGGATATTGGTATGGAAGACACCTTTTATGCAATCCTTACCCCAAGCCAAGCAGCTCTTATGATGTACGGTATACCACCACCAACCCCTAAGGAGACTCCTGAGGTTATGACTGATATCTTTGTTAACAAGGAAAAGCTTTTAGAAAAAGAGTACATTGATATTCTAAAGAGAAACATTGAGATTAGAAAAGAGCTTGAGCACGGCACTAAAAAGGAGCTCACAGGAGCAGAGGTTGATAAACTGCTAAAGGATGCTGAGAAGTATCTTAAGCGTTTAGAAGAATTGTTCAAAGCCATTGAGAAGAAGAAAGAAGAGGAGAGTGTGCTTCACAGCTATGAAAATATTGTTACAGTTGTTAGAGACATCCTAAGAATGGAAGGAGTTGAGAAAGTCAGGGATACTGCCATAATAAAGACCTTTGAAGAGGAAGTAGTTCATAAAGGACTCATGCCTGAGAAGTACCTAAGAATCCTTAAAGAGATTGAGAAGGCTAAAAAGGATTATGATGCTAAGAAGCTCACCAAAGCAGAAGTGCATAGTGTGCAAAAGGATTCAAGAGAACTCTTAAGATTTCTGGTAGAATACATCCAGAGAAAAAGAGGCTTAGAGCTTGAGAAAGCAAGGATAAGAGTAAAGCACGGCAATAAGTTCGGAGAAGTAGTGTTGCTAGGTAAAAAGGCCTTTATTATTCATGATATTGATAATGAGGATAAAGACATCTCAAAGGCAGACATCACAGCACAAGGTTCATTGAAGAACATAAAATCAAGTTCTCTGGAAGAATATGAGAAGGCCTTGACAGGACTTGAGATGCCAGAAAAAGTGTTTATCAAAGAGCCCATATTCGAGGATTTGAAGAGTATATTCGGCAAGGATGTTGAGATAATGATTAATTATTAAATTTTCTTTTTTCTCTCGCGAACCGAAGGTGAGCGAGCACAGTTATTATTATTTTTTTTTAAATTTTTAATTTTGAAATTTTATTTTAACTTTGTTTTTTTAATTTTAAATTAAATTTTTCATCAGTCCTCAAACGCCAAACTTTTCGCCCGTTCGCTAACGCTCATTACCAAAAGTCATCAAAAAGCAAAGCTTTTTGGGACTTCCAGAAATGCTAAGCATTTCTGATGAGTTTACAAAAGGCAGGCGACTCCTAGCCTTCGGCCGGAGTCCCCTATCCGTGCTACCGAGCAACGTTTTTGTTGCGAGTGTAGTACACTTTAGTCAAGTTTTCGTAAAACTTGCGCCGGACGGGCTTTTTAATAATTACGCTAACTTTTTAAATAGAACTAAATTTCTCTTACTAAGATGAAAACAGGTTATAAAGTAGGCGATGCCATGACCAAGAAGCCAGTGACTATTAATGAAGATACCACTCTAAAAAAATGTGCTGATATAATGGCTGGTAAACATGTTGGTAGTTTGCTCATTGAGAAGAAAGGCAAAATCGTTGGGATTGTTACAGAACAGGATATGGTAAGGAAAGGCATGGCCAAGCTATTAGACCCTGCTAAAACTCCTATTAAGAAGATCATGGAAACAGAGATTTTGACTGTAAGTCCTAAAAAAGATATTTATGATGCTCTTAAGATTATGAGAGACCATAACATCAGGCATCTGCCTGTTCTTGATAATGATAAATTCGTTGGTTTCCTAACCATAAAAGATATTCTTAAGATTGAGCCTCAGCTCTTTGAAATAATTGTTGAGAAGTTTGAGTTAAGAGAAGAAGCCAGAAAGCCTGTATTTGGCGGTGATGAGAACGAAGGCATATGCGAGGTTTGCGGTAACTATACGCCTCAGCTAGAAGAAGCAAGTGATGGCTCAAAGGTGTGTTCTGAGTGCAAGGATACAATATAAGAAAATAGTTTTATTACTTCTTCATTCATAATCTTTATAAATCATCTTTTTTCTCAAAATAGGAAAATGGGTGACACTAAGCTTCCCAGGCACATAGCTGTTATTCCTGATGGTAACAGGAGATATGCAAGGGAGAAGGGTTGGAAGCCTTGTCTGGGTCATAAAGAAGGAGCAAAGGTTTTTGAAGATTTTCTTGAGTGGTGCAAAGAAGTTGGTATTGAAGAAGTTTCTTTCTGGGCTGCTAGCACTGATAACCTTGAAAGAGAGAAAAAAGAAGTTGATTTTCTGTTAAAGTTGTTTGATGATATGTGTGATAAATTTCTAAAAGATAATAAGGATAAAAAGATTAAGGATAAAGTTAATATAAGATTCATAGGAGACCTTAAAAGACTTCCTAATAAATTAAGAGAAAAAATGAATAAAGTAATGGAGCTTACCAAAGAGAATGATGATTATAAGCTTAACATGTTGGTTAATTATGGTGGTAGATGGGAGATAACACAGGCAGCAAAGAAAGTTGCGAACAAAGTTAAGGCTGGAGAGTTAAGTATAGAAGACATTACTCCTGACGTGTTTGAAAAGAATTTATTCTTGCAGAATGAGCCTGACTTAATTATAAGAACCAGTGAGCAAAGACTTAGTGGCTTGTTTCCATGGCAAGGAATCTATAGTGAGATTATATTCTTAAAAAACAAGCACTGGCCAGAGTTCACCAAAGCAGACTTTAAGGCATGTCTTGAAGAGTATGCTAAGAGGAAGAGGAGGTTTGGTAAATAGTTTTTCTCTCGCGAACGTAGTGAGCGAGCAAATAATAATTTTCTTTTAAATTTTAAATAATAAATCTCGAGTTCTCAAACACCGGACAGGCTTATTTTTCATTTCAATTCCTTCTCATTAAAAACCTCTGCTTGAAACTTAAAAATCTTGTTGTGCAGGTCTTTCCAGCAGTTAAAGCCCATGCCTGCTTTCTGGCATAAGCAGTTGAGGAATTGAGGAACATTAAAGCCTTGCTCTGTTGCTACTTGAGGCAGTAGCAAGCCTGAGCCAAAAGGCCCTTGTATGATAAGTCCGTCTTCTCCTATCTTTATCTTTTCCATATATTCATTGGAATGGCTTACCTTTATCTCTTCAGGTACTGTTAGCACTGAGATTTCTATCTCTATTTTGTCAAGCTCATCTTCTTCTAAGGGCGGGAATCTTGGGTCATGAAAGGCAGCACTCCTGGCTGCTTCTACAATTGCTGTGTTTAGTGAGTATACTGGCATTGGAAAGCCTATGCATCCTTTTAGCTCTCCATCTTCATGTAAGGTTACAAACACTCCTCTCTTTTCTTTGAGATGCTTTACTTTTTCCAGGCTAGGCTTCTCTGCTTTAAAATAGGTCTTTATGGATTCTCTTGCTAGTTTAAGCAGAAGTTTTTTATCAGGATTGTCCATGAAAGAGGTGAATGGTGACTTGTTTTAATAATTTACCTTAATTGTATTACTACTAAAAAATAAGGAAAGTTATAAATATTGGGTTATTATCCCTGTGTACAAGATGGCGAATAAGCAAGAAAGAACCAGACTCTTAAGCAAGTTAGCTCATTCAGTTGTAGATGAAGTAGAGAGAACTCTGGGATTTAAGGTTAAGAAACTTGAGAAGAACCTTTTATTGTCTGGAGACCCATTACAAAGAAAATATAAAAAATTCTTTAGAGACCTTTTTGACATACCCATACCTAGTAAAGCTCTGCTGGAAATTTCCAAGAGCTATGTTTTACAAACCATAAATCAAGATATGAGTGAGTTTGTTAATAATACTGAATACATAAAAAAAGTAGCTAATGATGTTCTTGAATCATTCAGATATTCTTTTAATGCAGGGCAATACTCTCTCGGGCATATACTGCCGTATTATGCTTATAAGGATATAGAAGATTTACTTAATATTATTACTAATCAGAATCACCAAAAAGCACTAAGAATGTATTATGGTTTAACAGAGGATGGTATATCTTACAGTACTGAATACATTGCAGGAGAGATGAATATTTCCAAACAAAGAGTAAATGATATAAAAAACAGAGCCTTAAAAAAGTTTAGAGATTCTGGATTAGCAAGTTTAGCTGAGAAATATGCAAGTATTGATTCTAAAGCAAATATCAAAGAAACTGTAATAATTCCTAGGTTGGATGCTCTTATCAGAAAAGTAGAGGGACATATAGGTGAAATAGAAAAAAGACTAAAGGAAAAACCAGGCCCGGGACCAGATGGATATCTTAATGAGCCAATAAATATTTTGCAGCCATATTTATCCACTCCAGCTTTCAATGCTTTAATAAGATCAGGCAGTCATTCTTCTCCTAAACACCGCATTAACACAATCAAAGACCTTGTAGCAAAATCAGAAAAAGAATTAAGGAGTACATACAAAAATATTGGTCTAAAAAAAGCATCAGAGATAAGTGATGCAGTAGCCAAGCTAGGCTTAACCTTAGGAATGGAGTTTGAGAAATAATATCCTTATCTAGCCTTCTTAAACAAACTCAAGAAATCTTTGTTATGCTTTTTAAGTCTAGTAGCAGCTGTTTTTAGAACAGCCTTTGCATCCTTCTGACCATTAGTCTCAACTATGAATTTTGGAATACCAATAAGCGGATGCTCAATCTTGTAAGCTGCTGCTCTTACAGTGCTGTCATTCCATAACTCTTTTTTTAGAGCATTACAGAAGGTGTGGTCTGCTCCAATGAACTCAAAGACCATTCTTTTCTTGGTATGCTCATGAACCTTTAATTCCATTTTTATAAAGCAGAGTAGTAAGGGGTTTATAAAATTTACGTATTAATTTTAAAAACAACCCTAAAACAGTAACCTTTATAAATAGTTAATTACTCTTTTAAGGGTTATTGGTATTAATTAATCACGGATAGTCATAATAATATCATATCAAAGGATATAACATGACGGAGAACAAAATTTTTTTGAGGGCAGGAGGGTTCTAGAGACGTAATATATAAGAGCTTGTGAGCCACTGCTCTTTTCACATACTATCAATAACTTGCTTCATGGTTAAAGGTAAGCTGCCCTGATGGTGCATCAAAAACAAAGTTTTTGGTGCCCAAAAGCAAAAGCTTTTGGTGTGTTCAAAACTTGCTTTTGAACGCCCAGCAGGGATTGCGAAGCAAGCCCTGGTGGTGTAGTCTGGCCCAGCGGTAACCCGTCCGGGGGTTCCCTGCAGCAACTATCATGAAGCCCTGTCGAGAACTTATAATCATTATTCATTAATGATTTTTGAGTCGTGGTAAGGCTTCGACCCGGGTTCGAATCCCGGCCAGGGCGCTTGAAAAGCGAACTGGACGGCCCAAAAATCGCTCAGCGATTTTTGTTTGCCGGCCAGAGAATCTGGGCCGGTAGCTCAGCCTGGTAAGCCTTTGCAATTTTGCATTGCTTGGGAGTTAGAGCACACGACTTTTAATCATAAGGAAAAGTAATCGTGTGGTCGCGAGTTCAAAAGGGAATTATTTCCTGGAAAGTCTCGTCCGGCCCATTCAAGATTTGAAAATGAGCGCAAAAGCACAAATCAATCATGAATTAATTCCTGAGCACACCAAGCTCTCTGAGAACGAAGTAAAGGCTCTACTAAAAAAATTTAATATTACTATTAGGGAGATTCCTAAGATTCTTATAAATGATCCTGCAATTGCGAATCTAAATGTAAAAGAAGGAGATATTATTAAGATCAGTCGTAAGAGCAGGACTGCTGGAGAGATAGTATTTTATAGAGGGGTTATTAAGGAGTAATCATAAAATGAAGAAGTCCTATACTTTGCTAAAAAAGTATTTTGAAGAGAACAGTATTATTAAGGCTAATATTGAGTCCTTTAACAATTTTATTGACAATGAGTTGAAAGTAATAATTGAGGAGAACAAGGATATAGAGCCAACCATTATTCCTCCTAATATTGATGAGTTCAAGATACGCTTAGATAATGTATGGGTGACTAAACCTGAAATAACAGAGGCTGATGGTTCTAAGAGAAGCATCTATCCTATTGAGGCTAGGCTTAGAAAGCTAAGTTATTCTGTTCCATTGTTCCTTGAGGTGAGTGCTCATATTAATGGTGTTCAAAGAGAGAGCTTTACAACCCAGATTGCTAACATTCCTATTATGCTTAAGTCAAAGTACTGTCATCTTCATGGACTAAGCAGAGAGGAGCTTATAAAGAACAACGAGGACCCTGATGATCCTGGGGGCTACTTTATTATTAATGGCACTGAAAAAGCAATTGTAAACATAGAAGATCTGGCTTCTAACAGGTTTATGGTTGAGAAGCAGACTACAGGCGTTAGTGATTATGTAGGAAAACTTTTTTCAGAGAAAGGCTCTTACAAGATTCCTCACCAGTTCGAGAAGCTAAAAGACGGGTTATTTTATCTCACCTTCACAAGGGTTAAGAGGGTGCCTGTTATTGCTATTATCAAGGCGCTTGGTCTAATAAAAGACGAAGATATCATGCGCTTCATTAGTTTGGAAGATGATGCAGAGGTGCTTATCAATCTCTATGAGTTTGTTGACATGAAGAACGCTGAGGACACAGTTGATTACATTGCAAAGAAGATAGGGATAACCCAGGCAAGAGAGATTAGAATTCAGAGAATGCAAGAAATCCTGGACAAGTATCTGCTTCCTCATATAGGAACAGGACGTGAGGATAGGTTGTGGAAGGCTTATAATCTGTGTAAGATGCTTAAAAAGATGATAATTACTATAAGAGAAGAAAGAGAAGATGATAAGGATCATTACATGAACAAGCGGTTAAAGATGAGTGGAGACTTACTAGCAGACTTGTTCAGAGTTAATCTTAAAGTATTAATCGGAGACTTGCTTTATAATTTTCAGAGGATTGTTAAGCGTGGTAAGTTCCCCAGTATCAAAGTCATTATTCGTGAGAAGCTCTTAACCCAGAGAATTTATTCAAGCATGGCAACAGGGAACTGGGTTGGAGGAAGAAAAGGGGTTAGCCAGAGGATTGAGAGGCTTAACTTCTTACAAACCTTATCCCATTTACAAAGGGTTGTGAGTCCTTTATCATCTTCACAAGAAAACTTTGAGGCTAGAAGCCTGCACAGCACTCACATGGGAAGGTTATGTACGAGTGAGACCCCTGAAGGAACCAATATTGGTCTTAGAAAAAACCTTGCTTTAATGGCCAGTGTTTCACAGACAACTCCAGAAGAAGAAGTCCTTCCTATGCTGCAGAAAGCAGGCTTAGAAGTGGAGAAGGTTAGTAGCGGGAGGAAAAAGAAATAAAGATGAGCGAACTATTCCTAAACAATAAATATATTGGAAAAGTGGATAATGGGAAAGAGTTTGTTAATCAGCTCTTAGAGCAAAGACGGAATAACAAGTTTTCTATAAATATTAATTTCTTATATCACGATAAGACAGATCAGATCTTTGTTGAGACAAGCAGTGGCAGATGCATAAGACCTCTGATAGTAATTAAGGACAGCAAGTCAGCATTAACAGAAACACATGTTGAGAAGCTTGAAAAAAATGAGGTAAAATGGTCAGACCTTTTAAAACAAGGAGTTGTTGAGTATCTTGACAGCTTGGAAGAGGAAAGTTCAATAGTCTCCTTAAAAGAATCAAATCTTACTCAAGATGATACCCATCTAGACATAAGCCCTATTGATATTTTTGGCTTAACCTCAAGCCTTGTTCCCTTTGGCAACTATAACCAAGGAGTAAGACTCACCCAGGGCTCAAAGAATCAGAAGCAAGCAGTAGGATTTTATACTGCAAACTTCTTTGCAAGAATGGACATGGATGTTAACCTCCTTCACTACCCGCAGAGACCTGTTGTGACAACTGTTACTAATGAGATTCTTGATATGGACAGACACCCCTCTGGTCAGAACATTGTTGTAGCCATAATGTCTTACAAAGGATATAACATGGAAGATGCTATTGTTATTAACAAGGGTAGCATTGACAGGGGCTTTGGTAGGAGTACTTATTATAGGCCTGTGATTACAGAAGAACTTAGATACTCAGGAGGCTTAACAGATGAGATAAGTATTCCTGACAAAGATGTTAAGGGTTATAGAACAGAACATGACTACAGATTCCTTGAGGAAGATGGAATTATCTATTCAGAAGGAGTTGTTGAGGAAGGAGATGTAATAATTGGTAAGACCAGTCCTCCAAGGTTCCTGAGCAGCTTAGAAGAGTACAACCTAGCCACAACTTCTAGGAGAGAGTCAAGCAGTGCTCTTAAGCATGGCGAGAAAGGAATAGTTGACTTTGTGATGCTTACTGAAAGCGAGGAAGGAAATAAATTGGTCCAGGTAAGGCTCAGAGACCAGAGAATCCCTGAGATAGGAGATAAGTTCACCTCTAGGCATGGACAAAAAGGGGTTATTAGCCTTGTAATCCCAGAAGCAGATGTTCCTTTCACAGCATCAGGTATAAAGCCTGATATCATCTTTAGTCCTTATGGTGTTCCTAGCAGAATGACAGTGAGTCATCTTATAGAGTTACTGGCTGCTAAGACAGGGGCTTTGAGTGGAAGATACATTGATGGCACCACCTTTGAAGGAGAAAAAGAAGCAGATATTAGACTTGAGCTGCTAAAAATGGGTTTCAGAGATAATGGTACAGAAACCATGTACAATGGAATTACAGGGGAACAGTACCAAGCAAAAATCTTTGTAGGTAACATGTACTACTTAAAGCTCAAACACATGGTTGCAAACAAGATACATAGCAGAGCTCGTGGTCCTATACAGCTGCTCACAAGACAACCAACAGAGGGAAGAGCCAAAGAAGGAGGTCTAAGACTTGGAGAGATGGAGAAAGACACCTTTGTTGCTCATGGTGCAAGCCTGCTCTTAAAAGAGAGGTTTGACAGTGACAAGACCGAGGTTCCTGTGTGTGAGAACTGTGGGTTAATAGCAGTTTATGATACTCGTAGAAATAATTTTCATTGCCCTGTGTGTGGTGAGAACGTTGAGATAAGCAATGTTGAGATGAGTTATGCTTTCAAGTTAATACTTGATGAGTTCAAGAGCATGACGATTTATCCAAAGTTAAAGTTGAAGAGTAAGTATTAGAATTAAAAAGTTAAAAGCAAAAAATGGACCCTTCAGTTTCAAAAAAAGTGGATAAGATTGAATTTGGCTTGATGAGTCCTAAGTTTATCAAGGAGATGGCATCAGCTAAGATTGTGACTCCTGAGCTCTATGACAAGGAAGGTTATCCTGTTGATGGAGGATTAATGGACGTGCGTTTAGGAGTGATTGATCCTGGGCTTAAGTGCAAGACTTGTGGGTGCAAGTTAAAAGAGTGTCCTGGTCACTTTGGATACATTGAGCTTGCAAGACCTGTTATTCATATCAAGTTTGTTAATGTAATCCTTGACTTACTTAGATGTATCTGTAGAGGTTGTGGTAATATCCTTATTCCTAATGACAAGATTAGGAAGCATGGAGCTGAGCTTGAAAAAATTGGGCAAGAGTTTGGGGTTGATGAACAGAGAAAAAAGATAAAGGAGATTATTGCTGCTCTTAAAACCATTACTAAGTGTCCTCATTGCAAGGAGAAACAGATGAAGATTAGGATTGAGAAGCCAACCACTTTTCTAGAGGATGAGAAGAGGCTAAGCCCTATAGAGGTTAGGAGCAGGCTTGAAAGAATCAAGAGGGAACACCTGCCTTTCTTTGGTATCAATCCTAAGAGCGCACAGCCAGAGTGGATGGTACTCACTGTTCTTCCAATACCACCTGTCACTATGAGACCGAGCATTACTCTTGAGACTGGTGAGAGAAGCGAGGATGACTTGACTCATAAGCTTGGAGATATTGTTAGGATTAACCAGAGATTATTTGAGAACATAAATGCAGGAGCTCCAGAAATTATAATCGAAGACCTCTGGGACCTACTTCAGTATCATATTACTACTTTCTTTGATAATGCGGTTGCACAACTCCCACCAGCAAGGCATAGGAGTGGTCAGCCCTTAAAAACCATTACTGCGCGTATAAAGAGCAAGGAGGGAAGGATTAGGCATAACCTTGCTGGTAAGAGAACCAACTTCAGTGCTAGAACTGTTATTAGCCCTGACCCTATGCTGAACATTAACGAGGTTGGTGTGCCTTTGGTTATGGCTATGAAGCTAACAGTTCCGGAAAGAATAACAGAGTGGAATATTGAGTATCTCAAAGAGTTTGTTAAGCGTGGTTCAAAAGAGTACCCTGGGGCTAATTATATTATTAGGCCTGATGGTAGGAGAAAGAAAATTACTGATGAGACCAAGGAGCAACTCTTAGAGGAGTTACAGCCAGGCTTTATTGTTGAGAGACACCTTATGGATGGAGATATAAGTGTGTTTAACAGGCAGCCTAGCTTGCACAGGATGAGCATGATGTGCCACAGGGTAAAGGTATTGCCAGGCCTTACTCTAAGACTGAACCCTGCTGTTTGTGCTCCTTATAATGCTGATTTTGACGGGGATGAGATGAACTTGCATATCCCTCAAACAGAGGAGGCTAGAAGCGAGGCAGAGATACTAATGGAGGTGCAAACCCAGTTAATCAGTCCGAGGTATGGGCTTAGTATTATTGGGTGTAACCAGGATGCTATAACTGGTAATTATATTTTAACCAAGTATCTTGACCTGCCAAGAGAAGAAGCAGTTGACTTGCTAGTAGCAGCAGGAGTAGAAGACTTTTCAAAACTGCCTAACAAGCATGTTGTGAGTGGAAAAGAAATCTTTGCTGTTCTGTTGCCTAACGATTTTAACTTTAGAGGCTATGCAAGGCACTATAAGGAAGGTGTAGATGACCCTGATGCTATTGTTGAGATAAAGGATGGAAAGCTTATCACAGGAGTTCTTGACAAGAATAATCTTGGGCATGGCTCAGGTCTGTTGCTGAGAAACCTGCACAAACAGTACGGCGCTGCTAGAATGGTTGATATGCTTGGGAAGATATATCGTCTTGGAATAGAAGTATTGTTAAGGCATGGCTTTACAATGACTATCTCTGATATTGATTTGAAACCAGAAGTACAAGAAGAGGTTAAGAGATTGCTTGAAGAAGCAGATAATGATGTTAATAGAATGATACAAGAGTATCATGAAGGCACGCTTGAACTGTTACCAGGAAGAGACTTAAGAGAGACTCTTGAGCTAAGAATCTTGGAGAGACTGAACAAGACAAGAAATGATACAGGTGAATTAGTTGCTAAGAATGCTGATAAAGATTCCCACACTCTTATAATGATAGACTCAGGAGCAAAAGGAAACCTGCTTAACCTGGCTCAGATGTCTGCGTGTGTTGGTCAGCAGGCTCTTCGAGGAGGCAGGATTAGGAGGGGTTATGAAGATAGAACCTTATCATGCTTTAAGAAAGGAGATTTAGGAGCAGCTTCAAGAGGCTTTATCAAGCACGGCTTTAAGAATGGGCTTGAACCTTACGAGCTGTTTTTCATGGCAATGACAGGAAGAGACAGCTTGATGGATACTGCTCTTAGAACACCCAAGTCAGGTTATCTTTATAGGAGATTAGCTAATGCTATGCAGGACTTTAAGGTAGAGTATGACTTTACTGTGCGCGATGCTGGTAAAAGGATTGTGCAGTTTGCTTATGGAGAGGATGGTGTTGACGTTAGTAAAAGCGAGGGCGGTAAGATTAATGTTGGTCATATTATTAGGACTACGTGATTAAAATGAAAAGGGAACTAATAGAATTCAAGGACAAGCTTCCTCCTAAACTACTGGAGGACTTGGAAAGGGAACTCCTTGACAAGGCTAGTGGTAGCAAGATAAAGAAGATAGCTGAGAAGATTCACGCTGAGTACAGGGGTTCTCTGGCAGAGCCAGGAGAGGCTGTTGGGTTGGTAACAGCTGAATCCATTGGAGAACCAGGCACACAAATGACTCTGAATACTTTTCACTTTGCAGGTGTTAGTGAGATGAATGTCACCACAGGACTACCCAGACTCATAGAAATCCTTGATGCTAGGAAAGTGATTAGCACTAATATGATGGAAATATATCTAAAAAAGCCTTACTCTCAGGGCAAGGATATAAGACAGATAGCTGAAGGTCTTAAGGAGACCAGGTTCAAGGAATACATTAAGGAGATTAACATTAATGTTGCTGAGACCAAGATGAGGATTGAGCTTGATGATAAGAAACTCAAGGATAGAGGGATGACATCTACAAAGATTGCAAGGATACTTAAGAAATCTCTTAAAGGCTTTGATGTAAGGATTGACAAGGATAATAGTATTAGAATCAAAACTTCTGGGGAAGAAGCTCTGAACATGATTTACAGGTTAAAAGAAAAGATAAAGGATATCTATGTTAATGGTGTTAAAGGCATAACCCAGGTGCTGCCTGTTAAGAGAGAGGAAGAGTATGTTATTGTGACTGCTGGCAGTAATCTGAAAGACGTACTTAAGCTTGATTTTATAGATGCTCAGAGAACAACTACTAATAATATTAATGAGATAGAAAAACTATTTGGAATAGAAGCAGTAAGAGAAGCCATTGTGAGAGAGATAATAAAAGTGCTTAAAGACCAAGGAATAAACATTGATGTTAGACATATTCTGCTGGTGGCTGATGCTATGACCATGTCAGGCAAGGTGTTAGGTGTTAGTAGGTATGGTATTGTTAAGGAGAAGCCTAGTGTGCTTGCAAGAGCCTCTTTTGAGACTCCTATTAGACATGTGATTAATGCGAGCATGGTAGGAGAGATTGATGAGCTTAACTCTGTGATTGAGAATGTTATGATTAACCAGCCAGTGCCTCTGGGTACTGGGCTTCCAGGATTAATAACTAAGATTAAAGAGGAGAAAGGAGCAAAGAAGAAGAAATAGTTAAGCCCGTCCGGCGTTTGAGGACTAATGAATTTAAGTTTAAAATAATAAAAATAAAATAATAATAACTTTGCTCGCTCGCCTTGCTCGCGAGAGAAAAAGAAAATGAGTATTGCAGAAATCAAGAAACACTTGAAAACCTCGAACTTAGTGATAGGAAAAGATAAGACTCTGAAGGCTCTTAGGAATAATGAGCTTGTAAAGGTGTTTTTGGCAAGCAATGCTCCTGAAGAGATGATAAAAGACATTGAGTACTATGCTTCTGTTACAAAGATAGATGTGGAGAAACTTGACATACCCAATGATGAGCTAGGAGTGGTTTGTAAAAAGCCGTTCTCAATAGCGTGTATTGGTATGAAGAGAGTGGTTGAGAAAAAAAAGTATTAATTAGGAGGATAAAATTTTTCTAATTCTAGAAAATGATAACAACACAAAAAATCACATTTGACACAGACATGCTGAAATTCATGGCATTGTTCGAGAAAGTCACTCATGCAAGGCTTAGAGACTGCTTTTTTGACAGGGAAAAACTAGTCTTCCTGGTAGAGCAGGGAGAGATGGGCAAGGCTCTTGGCAAGAATAAGACTAATGTTGTTAAGCTTGAGAAGATGCTTAATAGAAAGATTAAAATAGTGGAGTTCAATCTTAGTAGGTTGCAGTTCATCACCAACTACTTAGCTCCGCTAAGAATAACAGATATTAAGGAGGAAGGAGACGTGGTCATTGTTACTGGAGCAGACACAAAAACAAAAGGTTTAATAATAGGAATAAAAGCCCAGAATTTAAGAAACCTTGAAAAAGTGGTTGGTAAGTACTTTAAGGTTGAAGAGATAAAGGTTGTGTGAAAATGGCTAAGAAGAGTAAAGGCTTGAATGCTGCGAAGAAGTTGAAGAAGAGAGGTAAAAAAGGTAGATGGCATAATAAATGGTTTGTTAAGAAAGCCAAGAGATTAAAGCAGAAGTCAGACCCTCTTGGAGGAGCTAGTCAGGCCTCAGGTATTGTTCTTGAGAAAGTACAACTAGAGGCTAAACAGCCTAACTCTGCTATGAGGAAATGTGTGAGAGTGCAGCTGGTAAAGAACGGTAAGCAGGTGACTGCTTTTTGCCCAGGAGACGGAGCAACCAAATTGATTGATGAACATGACGAGGTAGTTGTTGAATGCATTGGCGGGAAAATGGGCAGGGCAAAAGGAGACATTCCAGGAGTCAGATGGCAAGTGATAAAAGTCAATGATCAGAGTTTAAAAGCGCTTCTCAGTGGAAAGCTGGAGAAGGCAAGGAAATAATTATAATCGAAATTTTTTTATAGCAGTTTCTAAAATTCTAATTATATGCTTGAATTCATTAGTCCTGAGGTTGTGAATTGGATTATTATTCCTCTTCTTATCTGTATTGCAAGGATAGTTGATGTTACCATAGGAACACTTAGGATTATATATGTTTCCAAAGGTATGAGATTCCTGGCTCCTATCCTTGGTTTTTTCGAGGTTCTAATTTGGCTTCTTGCAATAACCCAGATTATGAAGAATCTTACTCACTGGATTTATTATGTTGCTTATGCTCTTGGTTTTGGCCTCGGAACCTTTATAGGTATATATGTTGAAGAGAGAATATCTGTTGGTCATGTTATTATTAGGATTATCACTAGAAAAGATGTTACTGAATTAGTCGATTCTTTAAGAGAAGCTGGTTACAGGGCCACACGCATCGAGTCGCAAGATGAAACAACCAAGTCGCACATAGTTTTTACAATAATAAAAAGAAAAGACATTAAAAATGTAATCAGCATCATAAAGAGATTTAATCCCAAGGCATTCTTCTCAGTCGAAGATGTGAAGTATGTGAGTCATGTGAAGGCTGGTGATGAAGAAAAACTTGTTAGGAGAAAATACCTTCATTTTTCTAAACTATTTCAGAGAAAAGGTAAATAATTAGTTTTTATATTATGCCTTTTTCATTTTACCTTCCTTATTTTCGCTACGAAAAAACCTTCTGTATCATTATCCTGGGGCCAGATTCTTAGGCATTCTTTGACTTGGGGATTGTATTTTTCTTTTCCAAACTCCATTATTGCTGGACTTCTTTTTATATTTAAATCTATTTTTTCTACTTTTGCATTCGGGTATTTCTCGACGAGCCAGTTCACCACCCCCTCGTTTTCTTCTGGCTCCATAGTGCATGTGGAGTAAACCATCACCCCACCTGGTTTCAGAATTTCAAAGCCTGCAGCTGCTAGTTGCTTTTGCTGGCTAGCAAGCTTTCTTATCATGTTAGGGCCCCACATGGTTATTGTTTTATATGAGCGCCTTATTGTTCCTGTTCCTGAGCAAGGAGCATCTACTAGTACTTTGTCAAAGCTTAGGCTTGTTTTCTTAAATTTATGGCCAGGCATCTGTGTGATTAAGGCATTACTCACTCCCATTCTCTGAAGATTGATTCCTAGAGGTTTTAGCCTGTCTCCTTGTGCATCATTAGCTATGAGTAAGCCTTGGTTTTGCATCATGGCTGCTATCTGGCTTGCCTTGCTCCCAGGAGCAGAGCACATATCCAGCACTGCTTCTCCTGGTTTTGGTTCTAGCACTACAGGTGGTATCATGCTTGCTGCTTCCTGGACATATATATAGCCTAGCTGGTGCTCTAATACATTACCTATGTCGTATCTTTTATCATCATCCTCTCCTTTATGGTCAATCCAGAATCCTTGCTTGCACCAGGGTATCTGTTCTAGGTTCCAGTTTTTTTCTAGTCTTTTCTTTAACTCATTAACAGAGATTTTTAGAGTATTGACTCGGATTGACTTTCTAATATATCTAAGAGAAAATATTTTAAACTCTTCAAAATCTGTTAATTCTTGGTATCTCTCTATGAACCTGGGTTTGAAAGCTGGGATTTCTTGCATACAAATAAAGAAATCTTAATCATTTTTAAAGATTTACAGAAACTTATATAAAACTACAAGAAATCTCTGCAATGATGACAAATAAGAATTTAAAGCTTGAAGAAAAAATAAGGATACTTTTCAATGCTTTTAATACAGAGTCCAAAGCATTTATAGATGGATTCCTGCTTGAGAATGATAAATACCTAACTGCAACAGATTTGTATTATAAATCAATAGAATTGGTTGGGCCAGATTTCACTCCTGGTGGTAAAAATCCTCGTAATGGGAACAGAACAATACAGAATCATCTTAAACATAAGCTTCCTAAGGCAAAGCTTCAGTATCTAGTAGAAGAAAGAGAGCATCCTCTTAAGTGGAGAAGAAGTTTTGAATTTATACCTAACCACGATGATATTGCAAGATTCTTTTTATATCAGTCCGCTATAAAATTTAATATGAGCTTGTTTTCCTGGCTTGGAAAAAGTCAGGCAGATGGTCCTTACACTAATGTTAAAATACTAGATTTAGTTGTAAAAGACCATGTGAATACAACTGATGGATTAAGAAAACGATTGGGGCTTGCAACTTCAACTATTATTTCAAAGCTCAGAAAACTTGAGGAGTGTAATTTACTCACTCTCTCTACGTTCTACTCTGACACAGGTAAAGGCAATATTAAGTTCAGATGGAATAGGAGAGGGAAGAGAAGGATAACTGTTAATGGCACCATATATAAGCATCCTTTACTAATACAAAAAATTGTGGATATTACACAACCCAACCCCAAGGTTTGGTATTCTGCTGAGGACTTACGGAGAAGGTTAAAAGAAATTTATTCTGAGGATTATAACTTTCATTCTATTAGACAATCACTCAGAGTTTTGGAGAGAAAGAATATACTAGTGTGTAATGAGAACTGGATGAGCACTGGTAAACTATCTGATATTGAGTCAACTACCAGAGGAGAGAAGTTTTATAAAGAAGTAATTGCCAGGGTTGTATCCTTTTTAAAGTATGGAAAACAAAGAGATCTTAATTATATAAGACGAAAAATGATTTATGAAAAGAATTTGTCTCACAGCCTTGACCATTACCATGATGTTGCAATGCACACTAGAGGATTATAATTTCTTAACCATATAAGGCCCTTGCTTTTTATAACTGAATCTTTTGTAGTAGTCCCTTACTCCTATTCCTGAGATGATTATCATCTTTTTCTTTCTTGCTTTGATGGCAATACTCTCTGCTTTTTTCAATAATCTCCTGCCAAAGCCTTTGTGCTGCACTCTTCCTTTTCTTCTAATAGTTGCAGCTGTTCCATACACATGTAGTTCTCTGATAAGAGCAGAGTCTTGGGTTATTTCTTTTCTAAGGACTTGACTTGGAAACCTTAATCTGCAAAAACCTATAAGATTATCTCTGTTCTCAAGACTAATAAAATACTCCTCACTACCAGAGGCTAAATAATTATTAATTTTTAATTTAATTTTTCCTTTGATTTCTTTATCTTTTATCTCTCTACATCTAATACATCTGCACTTCACTCCTTTTTCATGTATATACTGTCTTAGATTAGTCCTGTCCACACCTGCTTCTGTCATCTTAGTAGGAATATCTCTTTGCACTCTCATGATTCTTACATACTCAGGTAGGTGTTTTTTAAATTCTATGATTAGTTTTGCTGCTTGTTCTGTGGTTAAAGGTTTGTAAAACCCTTTTTTCCACTCATCATATAGGTTGGTTCCTTTTAACACCATGCACGGGTAGAGCTTTAACATGTCAGGTCTAAAGTCAGAGTTATCAAACACCTCTTTTAAGCCAGTTATTTCCTGCAGAAAATCAATCCCTGGCAGTCCAAGCATCATATGATAGTTGATTTTAAAGCCTAGGTCTTTCAAAGTCTTGGTTGCTTTTATGGATTCATTTGCATCATGCCCTCTTTTAATGTTCTCCAGGGCTTTATCATAAACACTCTGCACTCCTAGTTCTACTCTG
The DNA here is from genome assembly GCA_001595785.1 of Euryarchaeota archaeon SM23-78. Lineage (GTDB taxonomy): Archaea > Nanobdellota > Nanobdellia > Woesearchaeales > SM23-78 > SM23-78. The sequence goes on along the minus strand of LSSJ01000021.1, from coordinate 37,629 downwards.
GTGCATCCTAATCTTAGCATCTCATTTGCATGTTCTAGCCTTGCATAGTCAGGCCTGGTCTCAATGGTTAGTCCTACACATCTTATGTTTGATTTTTCGTTTAATCTTTGCTCTTGTTCAAGACTCCTTTTTCCTTTTTTCTTCATTGAAAGGAGTTTTTTGTGAATATTCCTCACCCTCTTCTTATCACCTACTTTTCCTGGCAATTCAAAAAACTCCTTGAACTTAACAATATCAAACTTTCCTTTTTTATAGAACAACTTTGAGAACTCATTCATTGCTTTAAAAGCATAATACACAAATTCTTCCTGATATTTTTTTGGAAAACTAGGAAACGTACCTCCCATAATGATAAGTTCTACTTTTTCTGGACTCTGGCCAAGCACAACATACTGCTCTAATCTGTTAAAGATTTGGAGATAGGAATCATACTTGTTCCTTATTGCTCTCATAGTAGCTGGTTCTCTACCAGTATAGCTCTGAGGAATAGTTCCAAAGAAACTCTTAGGTCCTCCTGGACAAGGAGTGCATTTACCATGAGGGCAGGCAAAAGGAGCGCTCATAACAGCAACAACAGCAACTCCACTAATAGTTCTGGTAGGCTTGGTGTGCAGATATTTTTTTAAGAAAGAAATATCTTTTTTATCAGCATGCATTAATATTTCAATGTCAGTAGGTATTCTCTTAAGCTTGTGCTTAGAGCAGAGTCTAACCTTTTGCTTTGAAAGCTTATCCTTGCCAGGCTTGTTCTGCTTAATGTATGTAATTATTTCCTTGAAAAAATCCATGAAATTAAGAGGTGGTGCAGGGTTTTTAAAGCATTTGCAAAACTAAGCCTTGCCCTCCCATTCCTTAAAGAATTGTTCTAAGTATAATTCCATGAATTTGTGTCTTCCCTCTGCTATCTTCCTTGCTGTCTTTGTATTCATCCTGTCTTTTAGCAATAATAATTTTTCATAGAAATGGTTTATGATGGTACCAACATGATTCCTGTATTCCTCAGAGGTCTGATGCATTACAGGGGCTATATCTGGATTGTATATCTCTTTTCCTCTGTGCTCTCCATAAGTACGGGCCCTTGCTATTCCCCTTGCGCCCATAGCATCAAGCCTGTCAGCGTCTTGAACAATCTTTCCTTCAAGAGTGGCTATCTTGTTTTCAAATTGTGCTCCTTTGAATGAAACATTATCAACTATGTGGCATACATGACTAATGATGCTTTCCGGAACCTCCTTGGATTGCAGGAAAAGCCTGGCTGTTCTTGAGCCTGCCTTCTCTTCATTGAACTTCCAGTCAGCAATATCATGCAGAAGAGAGCCAAGCTCAATAACATATATATCTCCTCCTTCATGTTTTTGTATTGTTTTGGCATTCTTTAATACCATGTAGGTATGCCACCAGTCATGGCCAGTGGTTTCTCCTTTCAAGGTTGCTTTCACATATTCCTGGGTTTGATTTATTATTTCTTTATTATACATTTTGCTTTTAGGAAAAGCATTGACTTATTAAACTTTTTCGCTAACTTTAAAAACCTTTAGTTCTATTATTCTTTCTATGATAATCCCAATCCTCTTACTCTTATTCGGTCTTGCCCTACTCTGGTTTGGCTCTGACTTTGTTATTGAGAGTGCTAAGAAACTGGCTCAGAGATTTAGGCTTTCTCATGTTTTTATTGGGCTAACAGTTGTATCCATAGGCACTTCTCTGCCAGAAATATTCACTAATATATATTCAGGTATTTCAAATCTCAAAGGGATTCCTGCAAGTGGATTAGCTGTGGGTGTTAATATTGGTTCTTCTATCACTCAGATGACCTTGGTGGTTGGTTTAGTAGCCTTAGCAGGCACTCTTCGAGCCACTAAAAAGACGCTTAGTAGGGATGGGGTTGCTATCCTGTTCTCAATCTTTTTAGTCTTCCTTATTGGTCTAACAGGCTCTGTATCAAGAATTGAAGGAATCATTCTAATCCTTGCTTATATTGTTTATCTGATTTTTTTAAGCATGGATGAAAGGAATGATAGAAGAGAGAGTCCTTTATTAGCAGAGCCTGTTGATGCTATTGAGCTTAAATCAAGAAAACTAAGACACCACCCTGTTATTGTGAGTCTTATCATGCTTGGAGGGCTTGGCTTATTAATCCTTGGAGGTAAGTTTGTGGTTGACAATGCCCTTATAATAGCCTCTGGTCTTAACCTTGCTCAGACCTTTGTAGGTGTTATCATCATTGGTATTGGAGGGTGTTTGCCTGAGTTATCAACAGCTCTTAAAGGCATGTTTAGAAAGGCTCATGATATCTCTCTTGGCACCTTAATAGGTTCAAACATTACTAATCCTTTGCTCTCTCTTGGCATAGGAGCAACTATTTCTAATTTTAGTTTTAATAAAAGCTTATTGTTCTTTGACCTTCCTTTTTGGGGTTTGAGTGTATTAATAGTAATGTCTCTTTTAAAGAAGAACATGACTGTTGACAAGACTGAGAAAAAAGAAGGAATAATCCTTATTGGATTCTATGTTTTATTCGTGCTAATCAAGGTCGTGTTCTTTATGCATGTATAGCTTCATGTAGTACATAATCTGGTTCTCTATAAGGTAAAGACTCAACATCTTCTGAAATATTCTGTTTTATATAATCTTCAACTAAATCATTCAATCTTTTCCATCCAGCAAGGATTCTGTTCTTCCTCTTCTTAGCCCTTTTCACATACCCCATTTGCTCTCTTACACCCATTTTTCCGAACAAATCATTGAGTTTATCATCATGATGAGATTCAAAAGAAGCAATTATCTCATAATAAGTTTTTCCAAATTGGTTTTGAGGTCCTTTAAATTCAAAATATTCTATTCTGCCACAAAAGTCCTTTATTGTTTCGACAAGCCACTCAGAATGATGTTTTTCTGCGCAAAAGCTTATTATTCCCTCCTTAGCAGGCCACTCCTCAAAATCATAATAATAAACATGTCCTTCGCATGTAGGGATTATTGTTCTTACACCAGGAATTCTGTTTAAGTTTATGACTAACTCTCTTATCCCCTTTTCCACTTCTTCTATGTTAAAACCTTTAGGCAAAACCATTTCTGTATTTAAGAGATTCTAAAGAAGGTTATAAAGTTTTTGCTAAGAATGAGCAGAGCGGTGAGTATGTCTCCTTGCAAAAGCCTTTCTTATCTCATCATAAACAATAATGATTAGACTAAGGAGGACCACTGCGCCCCATTCCTTTAGCCCAAGAGCAGTTGTCTTGAACAAGGTCTGTAGGAAGGGCACCTGGATTACCATTACTTGTAAGATGATTGAGACAATAACTGCATAAATTATGTATTTATTAGAAAAAGGCTTTAACTCAAATATTGATTTAGTCTCATGCCTGCAGTTAAAAACATTGGCTAGCTGGAAGAAGACTAGCACTGAGAAAGCCATGGTTCTTGCTTTTACTGGCTCTGCCATGTTTGTCATGAACATCATAATGGTTCCTACACCTATTACCATGCCTGTCATTAACCAGTGCAGGAATCGACTGGTGTTGATTATCTTTTCCTTAGGGTTTCTTGGAGGTTTATTCATTATTCCTTGCTCTGGAGGTTCAACTCCTAGGGCTAGAGCTGGTAGCAAGTCTGTGCCTAGGTTTATCCAGAGTATCTGGACAGCTGTTACTATTAGTATGAATCCTTCTTGCTCTAAGAAGGTTAATGCGTGGTGGTAAAGGGGATGGAGGGACAGGATTAACATGCCTAGCACTATTGCGATTATCTCTCCTAGATTAGTAGAGAACATGTATCTGATAAATTTAGTAATGTTTGAATAGATGCTTCTTCCTTCTTCAACAGCATTAACAATGGTTGCAAAAGAGTCATCTGTTAGCACCATCTCACTAGCTTCTTTGCTCACATCTGTTCCTGTGATTCCCATGGCCACTCCTATATCTGCTTTTTTCAGGGCAGGAGCATCATTCACTCCATCACCTGTCATGGCTACTATCTCTTGGTGTTTCATGAGCAGGCTTGCTATGCGCATCTTGTGCTCAGGGCTTACCCTTGCAAAGATTACTTCCTCTCTTAGGGCAAGGCTTAGGGCTTGGTCATTCATCTTTTCAAGCTCCACTCCTTTGATAATTCTGGTCTTATCTGTTGCTAGGCCTATCTCTTTAGCTATGGCTCTTGCTGTTAAGCCATGGTCTCCTGTTACCACAAAGATTCTTATGCCTGCTTTTCTGCACTTAGCAACAGCTTCTTTTACCTCTAGTCTTGGAGGGTCTATCATGCCTTGCAAGCCCAGGAACACAAAGCCTTCCTCTTTTACTTTTTTATAGTTCTTTGCCTCGATTCCTTGTAGTTTTTTATAAGCAAAGCCCAGCACTCTTAAGGCTTGCTCAGCCATTTGTCTGCTAATAACTTTTATTTCCTCTTTTTGCTTTGCACTAAGCTTTTTTATCTTGCCATCAACTTCTATATAAGAACATTTGTCAATTACAACAGCTGTTGCTCCTTTTATATAAGCAGTTAAGCCTTTCCCTTCCTTATCTTTGTGCATAGTTATCATGCGCTTGGCATCACTACTAAAAGGAAGCTCAAACACCCTTGCATAATCCTTTTCTTCTTGTTGCTCATTAATACCTGCTTTTACAGCACTTACCACAAGGGCTCCTTCTGTAGGGTCACCTACAATTGCCCATTTGTTGGCTTCATCTTTTTGAAGAACTGCGTTGTTGCAGAGCAATCCTGTTCTTAAAAGCTTGGTAAGAGTGGTTTCAGAATAAGGCTTATTACTATATAAGAAGCTTCCTTTAGGATCATATCCCTCTCCTTGAACATCTATGGTTTTATTATTAACCCATATCTTTCTTACTGTCATCTCATTCTTGGTTAGTGTGCCTGTCTTATCAGTGCATATAACTGTGGTGCTTCCCAGAGTCTCAACGCTTGATAGCTTTCTCATAATAGCTTTTCTCTTAGCCATTCTCTGCACTCCTAGGGCTAAAGAGATGGTCATGGTTGCTGGTAAGCCTTCTGGAACAGCAGCCACTCCTAGACTAACAGCGAACAAGAACATATCAACCAATTCCTTGCCACTTAGGATGCCAAGAATAAAAACAACAACGCATATAACAAGAGCAGCCTTGGCTATGAACTTACCCACTCTTATAAGCTCTTTTTGCAAAGGACTCTTCTCTTCTTTTATCTCTGCTGTTAAACCTGCTATCTTGCCAAACTCTGTGGTCATGCCACTAGCTGTTACTATTGCCTTGGCTCTTCCACTTGTAATGTTTGTGCCCATGAAGAGCATGTTATGCCTGTCTCCAAGAGCCACGTGCTCTGTTTTTATCACTAACTCATTCTTACTTCTAGGCACGCTTTCTCCTGTTAGCACTGCCTCATCCACTTTGAGCATGGCAACCTCTATCACTCTTGCATCTGATGGTACACGCGTGCCTTCTTCAAGGATTAGGATGTCTCCTGGTACTAGGTCTTCTGCATTAATTATTTCTTCTTTATCATCTCTTATAACAGTGGCATGAGGAGTCATCATTTTTTTCAAGGCTTCCACAGCCTTCTCTGCCTTGTACTCCTGGAGAACCCCTATCACAGCATTGGCAAGCACAATGAATAAGATGATACCTGCATCAATCATCTCCTCTGTTGAGTGCTCTACCAGTCCAAGAACAAGAGCAATAATGCCTGCTATGATTAAGATGATTATCATTAATTCTTTGAATTGGTTTATGAACCTGTGCAGAATGGTTTCTTTTTTCTTGGCAGTGAGCTTGTTCTTGCCAAACTTCTTAAGTCTGAACTCAACCTCTTTGCTAGTAAGACCTTTTTCTTCTGAGCTAGCAAAGTGCTCAATCACCTCTTTAGAAGGCATGTTGTAGTACAAGTTAAGGCTCACCTCTTTCCTTGCAAATAAATTATTATGGGATGTTTATTAATGTTTTGCTTTAATTTTTATTTTCTATGCTAAAACCATTATCTTTATATATTTCTGATGCCAAGGAAAGGTATATAATAAAAAAAGAGGTATAGTAGTGAACAAGAATGCCTTTTTGATAGGTGTATTACTAATTTTATTCTTATTAGGCTTAGGCCTGTTATCTGCTGTGTGTGACTCAAAGAACACTCCTATAATTAAGCCTATTAATTATTTTGAACTAGCAGAAGATGAATTGTTTGAGTATGATTTTAATCTTTCCAATATGGATGAAGAAAATGTTTCTTACAATATTGCTTTCCTTGATAGGAGATTAACAGGAATATATATTAATAATGATGGTGTTATGAAGTTTACTCCTAGCTCTGATGATGTTGGGAGTGCGAGGATAGGCTTGATTGCTGTTATAGAGGATTGTGCATATACCTTGGTGATTACGCTTAAAGTCTGGGATAGACCTGAGTTTACTTCTTATAAACCCATTAATTCTACTGTTGAGATTAATCAGACCCAACATCTGGATTTTAGTGCAAAAGCAAGGGACAGGGATGTTAATGACTCTCTTACTTATGAATGGTTTATTGACTCTGACCTTTTTAATGAATCAATTAATGAAACAGTTTTTACTTTTAGACCAGGTTATAAATATGCAGGGGTACATGAGATTAGTGTAAGAGTGACTGATACTCATAACCTCTCTGACACTGAAACATGGTATGTTCAGATATCAAAGGTTAATAGACCCCCTGTGTTAATGTTCTTTATTCCTGGCTTTATTCTTTTTAAGAATACAGATGCGGGTGCTTATAATCTTAATGATTACTTTGCAGACCCTGATGGTGGACGACTTAGATTTGAGTATAAACAGGTTAATCCTGCTTATGAATTACCAGGAATTGTTTATGCTAATATAAGTGTGATTATTGATAGAACTGGCTTTATTACTTATTCTCCTATGAATAACACTAAGGGTCGTGCTTATTTTGTTTTTACTGCTTATGATATTCTGAATCTAAGCACTGAGAGTAATATTGTAGGGGTTGATGTAGTTACTTCTGACCAATTCAATGACTTAAGAGAGACTTCTACAACTGATTTCTGCGGTGACTATGTGTGTAGTTTAGTAGAAGACTGCCATACTTGTCCTTTTGATTGTGGTGTGTGTGAAGAGCAAGACCATGTTGGGTGTGACCCTGATTGGAACTGTACTGAGTGGAGTCCTTGTATGCCTGCAGGTTTTATGTTCAGAAACTGTACTGATCTTAATGACTGTAATGATAATCGAACCAAGCCTGATGAGATAAGGCAGTGTGATTACAATGCCACTTGTGATGATGGCTTAAAAAACGGGATTGAGGAGGGTGTTGATTGTGGTGGTCCTTGTGAGCCTTGTCCTACTTGTAATGATAGTATCCAGAATCAGGGTGAGGGGGGTGTTGATTGTGGTGGTCCTTGTGAGCCTTGTCCTTCTTGTACTGATGGCCTTAAGAACCAGAATGAGAGCGATATTGATTGTGGTGGTCCTTGTTCTAGGTGCCCTGGAGGTAAGAGTTGTTTAAAGAACAAGGACTGTGAGAGTCTGAGGTGTGAGTATTTAGTGTGCAGTTTTCCTAGCTGTAATGATAGTATCCGGAATCAGGGTGAGGAGGGTATTGATTGTGGTGGTCCTTGTGCTAAGCGTTGTGGTACTTGTTTTGATGGTATTCAGAACGGTGGAGAATTAGGGGTTGACTGTGGAGGGCTTTGCAAGCCTTGTCCTACTTGTGATGATGGGATTAAGAACGGTGATGAAAGGTTGGTTGATTGTGGAGGAGAGTGTAGGAAGTGTACGCTTAATGATTATTTCCAAAGATTCTTTGTGTTCTTTCTGATCCTTATTATAGTCATAGCAGTTATTCCCCTTGGTTTTGTCACTTATTTCTTTTATTTACTTGCGAATCCTGAGAGGGCTAGAGGCTTATATGAACATAACACCAGCTTTACCTTTCTTATTGAGATGAATAGATTGTTTAGAAAGCTGAGAAAAAAGTCTCTTGTGATTGGTGAGGATGTTGCTAAAGGCTTTATTAATGAGTTAACAGAGCTGGGCAAGAGGCTTGATGTTGGTGATAAAGAGGTGTATGAGAGAGTGCTAAGAATCTATTCTGCAGTCCTAGGCTTGCCAGAAGAGTTTGATGATAATATCTTTAATATGAAGCTAAGATCCTCAGGTATTCCCTTGTTCTTAAAGATACTGTTTGCTGGTTTTTATAAAAAAGCAGAGATACTGCCCTTAGCCACCTATGTTGCTGCTGAGCAAAAGCAAGATATGATAGTTGAGCTTAAGTTCTTGATAAGTGAGTTAGTGAAGGGTTAAAAATATTTATATATAATAACTTATTCTGCAATTAACTATGAGAATAATAGCTGATTTACACCTGCATTCTAGGTATTCAAGGGCTTGCAGTGCAGAGTTATCTATTCCTAATCTTGAGAAATGGGCTAAGGTTAAGGGTTTGGGTTTGCTCGGCACTGGTGATTTTTCTCATCCTGAATGGCAGAAGGAGCTGAAAAAAGAGCTTAAAGAGGATGGCACTGGTATTTTAAAGACAAAGGATGGCTTTCCTTTTGTTTTACAGAATGAAATATCACTCATCTATACTCAGAAGTATAAAGGTAGAAGAATCCATCTTGTTGTGCTTGCTCCTAGCTTTGAGATAGTTGATAAGATTACTGAGTATCTTAAATCTAAGGGAAGAGTTGATTATGATGGTAGACCTATGTTTAATATTCCTTGCTCTGAGTTTGTTGAAGCATTGATGAAGATAAGTGAAGATATTGAGATTATTCCTGCTCATATCTGGACTCCTTGGTTTAGCTTGTTTGGTTCTAAATCTGGTTTTGACAGTGTTGAGGAGTGCTTTGGTGATAAAGCAAAGTATATTCATGCTTTAGAGACAGGTCTTAGCAGTGACCCTGAGATGAATTGGCGCTTATCAAAGCTTGATAAGTATCGTCTTGTTAGTTTTTCTGATAGTCATAGTTTTTGGCCTTGGCGTATCGGGCGGGAATCAACTGTTTTTGAGTTAAAAGAGTTGACTTACAATAACCTTATCAAAGCCTTACGCACAGATGAAGGATTAGTTGAAACCATAGAGGTTGACCCTAACTATGGCAAGTATCATTTTGATGGGCATAGGAACTGTGGGATTAGTTTTAGTCCTGAAGAAAGTAAGAAGCATAATGGTATGTGTCCTGTTTGTAAGCGCCCCTTAACTATTGGTGTTCTTAATCGTGTTGATGAATTAGCTGATAGAAAAATAGGTGAAAAATCTAAAGATGCTAAGCCTTTTAAAAAGATTATTCCTTTGCATGAAATATTATCGCTTGTTCTAAAAAGCGGGATGGCTACTAAGAAGGTATGGGTAAAGTATTATGAAATCTTAAAGGCTGGTAAGAATGAGTTTGACATCTTGCTTAAGGTTCCTAAGGAAGAACTTATCAAGGTTGCTGATGAAAAGATGGTTGATACCATTTTAAAGAACAGAGAAGGCAAACTTGAGATTAAGCCTGGCTTTGATGGTGAATACGGGGTTCCTTTGCTTAATGGAGAAGAGGCTTTTAAGGAAGACAAACCTAAACCAGCAACAGAATCAAAACAAGATTCTGAGCTTGCGGCAGAGCCGCAAGAGCCTGTTAAGAAGAGTCAGACGGGGTTAGGAGATTTCTTTTGAAAAAGTTACGAATAATTCTTTTTTGTTTCGAAAAATTATGTGAAGAATATATTAAGCACTTGGCTGACTGATTCTTGGCATGAATAAAGAATCTTATTATCTAGATGCTTGTGTTTACCTTAATATTTGGTGGAAGGAAATAGGTAAAGATAAAAATAAGCTCTTTTGGGAAATGTCAAGGAATTTTCTTGAAAATGTTTCTTGTTCAAATAATAAAGAAGTAATATACTCGGGTTTTGTTCTTAAAGAATTGTGGTTTAAGATTAAAAATAAGGAATTGTTTAAACAAAAAACATCTCTGTTTAATAAGGAGAAATATTTTAGATTTGTGAAGGCTACTAAAGAAGATTATGCCTTTGCTAGGGAATTAGAATCTAATTCTTGTTATGACATAAGCTTTATGGATTGTTTACACATAGCAGTATGTAAGAGATTTAACTTTACACTTGTAACTAGAGATAAAAAATTAATTAAAGTTGCAAAAAAAATTATTAGAGTAGGCATGCCAGAGGACTTTATTTGATTAGATGTTTGAATTCTTTATTGATTTTTTCTATGTCTTTGAAGCTCTTTATTTCTTTTGAAAGCTTTTTTCTTATCTCTCTTATTTCTTTGACAGAGTCTCCTGTGTTTGGGATTGTTCCTACTTCTTTCTTCCACACAAGTCTTCTGACAGCATCTCTTATCACATCAGATCTGCTGTTGTATATGCCTTTTTTTACAAACGAATCTATTAGTTTTATCATTTCCTGTGTTAATCTTATTTGCAAAGTATCCATTACCATTGTAATTGAATTGTAATGTTTTAGTATATATAAATGTTTTGGATTTGCTCGCTCGCAAAGCTCGCGAGGTAAAACAGATTATTATTTTCTATATAGAAAACAAATATTTCAAAAAAAAACTGAGAGAGAAAGGGCCTTCATCAAAATCTTAAAAATTAAGAAATTGATTCCAGCCCGCTTGTTCTTAACCTTCTGAGTTTTCAGGTTCATCCTTTTTCCAGACCAAATTTCCTATGTACTCTCCGCCTCTACACATCAAGTAGCACATTGTATTTTGTCTTCTTACAAAGTCTTGGCATACCTGATTATCTGCACAACCACGGCTATGAATAGCAGTGCCACGCTTGCCAGATTAAGAAGACCAATAAACATAAACACAGAGAACTTGATATCTACTGTGCCAGATAAATTGGTTACACGAGATTTAACAAAAAGGATTATGGTAAGAATGATGCAGACAACAAAACAGATAAGCCAAACCCACCAATGATCAGCAATAAAATCAAAAGGAATATTCACATTTTCTTCCTATACTTGTAGATTATCTATATCAATAGCATAGAATGCCAGATTACTTTCTCTTTGATTTTTTGAAAAGAGGAAAGGGGCGTCTCTCTTATCATAAGACAAAAAAGAACACCCCTAATTTCACTCTTAAGGTTTCTGCTTCTTTCTATTTGCCAAAGATTTTCCTGATGATCAAGATCAACAGGACAACCAAACACCCAAAGAAGATGATTTTGATAATCCACCAGGCAAGCCCAAAGATCAGGCCCACACCTCCAAGGCAAACAAATAGTGCAACACCAAATGCAAGCCATGAAAAATCCTTACCTGGTCCTAGGATTTTTCCGACTACAAATCCGATGACTACAGAAAGAAGCAAAGCAATGAAAATATTCATGATATTCCTCCTTTTTTTGGTCTCTATGTCAATCGATCCCAGAGAATTCCAAGACCGATCCCAGCAATGATTCCGAGAAAACTGAAAAGCACGACCATACCAGCTCTGAAACCTTTCACATCAAAGCCTTTGCTAAAGTTCAGCTCGTACATTTCTCTTGCAATGCTTATAATATCATCTGTGAGCTTTTTGCTGTCACCTTGTATTACACGCTCAACTTCAATATCAATTATCTCTTTGATTTTTTGTTCAAGAAGAGGAATCTGGGTTTTGACATAATTGATGCCTTGGAACATTTGGTCTATGTTTTGCTTTACTTGTCTTGCATTTTGCAGGTTTGTTTCTGCTACTTGGTATTCTTTTGGACCTGGATTGCTTCTTCTGTTAGTTCTGTAACGATACCTGTTTTTGCCATTAGTATTTTTCCAGACATTATCTTTTACAGAGCTCCAATTGTCTGCTCCACGTACAAGTACTGGCCATACAGGATTTATATTATCAACTGCAATTTTTAGGGTTGAGCCTTTTCTCCAAATGCTTGCTATCATCCTGTATTCTTCTTCTGTTTCAGGAGATTTTTTTCTTCTGCTTTCAGCAGCAGCTCTTCTTCCTTCCTCATGAGTTTCAGACGCTATCATTAATCCTTTCTTCAGCTTAAGCACAGGGTATTTGGATACCAGCGCTGTTAACTGATAAGAGGCTTTATTACCGTATTCCTGGTGATAGTCATAAGTGTGGATGGTGTGTGAATACACTTCTTCTGTATAAATCTCAACTGTTGGATTGCCGTCCATATCTATACCTGTCCTGGTTCTAACCTCAGTTTTATACTTATGGTCTGGGTCATAATCCCAGGCTCTGTCAAAGTTGTTAATAACAGCAGGAAGACTTTGGCAAACAGTGCGATAATCAGAGAGTCCTTTAATGACAGCATTTGCGAGTACAGGTAGTAGGTCTACAATATCCTTTAACTCGTAATGGTATTGTCTGAATTGAATGTTCATTCGAGGATAAAGGTTTTCAGCAAATCGAGTGTACAGAGTTCTTTTGCTTGGTTTTTCAGAGCCAGCATAAATATCACTTATTGGAACAGTGCTTTTCTTTTGATGGGCGTTGTTCCAGCTCTCTGCTATCTTCATGAAGAAATCATTCACAAGAGGAAGGAATTTGTTCAGCTCTGAGAGTTGGCTATCCTTTGCTACAGCATCTCTTTCAATCTGAGAGATTTCAGAGAAGCCAATAGGAATATTACCCTCTCTTCTTTTTTCTGCCTTAAAGGAGAGATAAAAACCAATACCTCCTCCGATTAAGGCAAGAATAAGGATCTCAATAGAAGTTGTTCTCAGGGTGTGTTTGAATTTGTCCCAAAAAGAGGAAACCACTGGGCCCTCATAATCAAATCTTCTCATAATACCTCCTTTAGTTTTGAAGAGAGAGGAAGGGGCCAGGACTTCCCTTATCACAAGTCAACTGACCCAGATAGCTCCCCTAGGACTATCGTACTTCCTCCCTTCTTATTCTGTTCTACTTTTTTTGCCAGATTAGCTAGCAAGATGAGAATGAATACGTGACAGGTAATCCTGAGCTTTCTCCCATCCCCAGGCATGAATGTAGGCTTGGCCCTTTGTTACATCTTCATCTGCAAATAATGATATGATGTTGGGCTTAGGGAATTCACCACATGCTTGCGATGCTTCTTCAACTTTGCTCCAGTCAATGTTGATAACTCTTTTTCTCCAGCCAATCGTAATTGTGCCGAACTCTGTGTTTACATTGAACCATGGAGCACAGTGGTCGCATCCGCAGTACTGGTTGAGAATGGCACTCATCCTTATGTCTTGGAAGCCTGCTTTCTCAAAGATTTTCCTGAATTCCTGCTCTTCTGTCTTCTCCAGATGCTCGCGGTTGCACACACCATGATAGTAGGCCCAGATGTTGAAAAAGCCTTCATCGCCTTTCTGGATGACATAGTCATCTGTGATCCCATCCTTTTCAGAGACCCATCCATTTTGGTTTTTCACGATTCTCTTCTGCCAGTCATGTTCGGGTTTGGGATACTTGGGTGACAAATCAATGAACCTGTCATTGCGGATGAGAATGTCTGACTGCATCCTGTAGATAGCATTGGTGAGCTGGTTATAGTGCTGCTTGACTTGTCCCAGTGTCTTACCGACAAAATCAGTAAGCGATATAGCATCTGTTTTGTGCCACACAACTGTGTCATGGCAGTTTTGGATGTCCCATCCTTTTCCACAGACCGGGCAGGTGATGTTAGGAAGAGGCATATCGCTTTGCAATACGAATGAAATCATTAGTTCTTTGTCTTCCTGATGCTTTTTAATGAAATCCCAGAATTCATCCTTAGTCAGGACATCAGGAATATCAGCGAACTGCTCCTTGGGAATAAAGCCCTGGGCCTTGCAGCAGTTTCCGCAACTATCCAGCCAATACCGTCCCAGCACGTAGAATTGGTTCAGCCTTTCATTTCTGCAATAGCCAGCTGTATGACGTTCCTCAATCATCTGAACTAAATCTGGAAATGATTTGAGGGAGTTGAGAATACCTTCCTTGGTGTCATACCAAGGCTGCCCTTCTTCATTGTGCTCCTTTTGTTTTTTGTCAATCGAGAATTTAATCACGTCAGAAACCTCCCTTTCAAACAATTTTTACTCTAAAGAATATTATGTTAATGGGTCAGCTTAGTTCTTCTTTGTTAAGCATCCCCTTTTTGATTTTGAAGAGAAGCAGGGGCTGAATCACTCTAAAAGAATAATCCAACCCCTTGGCCTTAGGATTCTGGTTTTTCCTCTGTCAATGGTGGCTCTGGTCGACTTATGTATTCCTTCTTTGCCTTTTTTCTTTCCTGTGCCCTAGATATCTTTGTGAATATCATGATCAGAAAGATTAACCCAATAAAACCGAGTGCAAAGTACACATAAGTATTGTTGATCATCACGAACTGCTGGGCTAAAAAGGTCAGCCCTGCTGCTAGAAAAGCAGTGAACAACCTGGTGTGCAGTTTTAACTTGGTGAAGAACTTGGTGATGATGAAATGAGCTGCTCCTACTATGAACGCGAGAGCAATAACCTTGGTTAGAGGATTGTCCAAGCTAAGATAATCAAGAATTTGTGAAAACATAGATAACCTCCTTTGATTCCTTTGATTTTAAGAGTGATTTATTGAGACAAGATTTTTTTTATCGCACTACTTATTCTGTCTCGAATGGTTTGTCTGTGACCTCATCCACATCTCCAGACCACCAAGGCAAGAGGTTTTTAAGCTTCTCTTCCAAGGCTATGATTACCTCTTGAATAGTGCTGATGTCAATGTCTCTTTGAGAAGCTTCAATCCCTTTTTCAATCATCTCAATAATGGGTTGCATCTTGTCTGGCTTTAACAATTCCTGCCTGATGAGCGTGCCTCCAACAATCTGTATCTTCCTCTCTTTGTGTGACCAAAGAATCAGGACTGTGCGACCAGCCACTTCATCTGAAAGATTTTCTGCTTCTATTAGCTTTTCAAAAACCTCTTTGGCTTTGAAATAAACTGCTAGCTCAACCTCATGCTTGGTCAGGTCTTTAAGACTAGGATTCCCACTCCTGAATTTAGAGTAGAACTTGCTGGAATCAGGCACAAAAGCAGTGGCGATTTCTGCAGAAGTATGACTCTCAGCTTCTCTTATCTGTCTCATAATAGCAACCTTTTCCCCAGGAAGGAGTTCTCTGAACTCACCTTCACCTTTGCTTTTTGTTTTTTCTTTTTCCAATTTTTTTATTCCTTTCCTTTAGTTTTTTATTTTATTTAATACTCAGACGAGTTTGGTTTTTTTGTTAGCCCCACCCATTTAGCTTTTTGAAGAGAGAAAAAGGCCTTCCTCAAATTCTAACAACTAAGGTCAAGAAGTGAGTCAAGCCTTTTTCTCTGTTGGATTGTGGTTCTGACCGCCAGGATTGATCAGGTTTTTTTTTGACTTTTTGCCGGTGCTTTTTGGGTTTGACCGCTTTTAAGAGCCTGCGTACCAACGCATACTGCGATGAACACGGCTCCAAACAACAGGCCTTCGAAGAAGTGGCCTACACCGCGAAAAGCCCAGTTCGTAAAGAATATGACTATGCCGACAGCAGCAAATTGAACCTTTTCTTCAAGAAGGTTCAATAAGACACAACCAATCCCTAAGACCGGACTGATTAATAAATTCCACCACATAGTTTTTCCTCCTCTAATGGATTTTTGGTGTGGTTAGGGAAAAATATTTGTTGTTAACAACACCTCCTTTCTGGATTTATTTTTTTCTCACAGATTATTTTCTTTATGAATCAAGCCTCTATTATCCAACTCAGACTTTACTATGGTATCGATTTTTTCAAAAGTGCTTTTCTTTATGTGAACTTCAAAGTACTGTTTTTCTGGGTCCTCTTCTTCTGTGTTCCACACTATCCACTCGTTTTCTTTTTCACCCACATCAATGAATACCAAGATGTTCTTCCATCCTGGGGTGGTATAATCTTTTCGAGACATGTATTGTATCTCTACAATCGCAGGATTAGTCATTACAACATAGAGCGAACCTCTCTGAAATGAGAAACTGCTAACCTGGGTTGATTCTTGAAAAAGAATACTAGGCTTAAGTTCTTCAACTTGAGCAATAGCAGAGTAGACAAGGATTAACAGAACAATGATAAAGAATGGTTTTTTCATTTTAGTCCTCCTTCATTAAGATATGTATTGGATTAAAATGGCGTTTGCCTAATTGTTTGCATGCTTGGTGAGGGAGCTTGGACGCGGACTCTTTTTATCAGCAAAGGGGGATTGGGTTGAAATACCCAAAAAGGGGGTGTTGGCCCTGCCTGCCCTTGCTCCCTCATATTAGAAAAAGTTGAGCCAGAGTATTTTGGTTATATAATTACTTATTTCTGGAATTATTAACCAGCCTTTTGTTTTTTACCATTTCCTCTGGCTCTATATGGTTCTTCTTTTTCTTTTTGCTTTTCTTGATGCATGTATGTTTGTTGTTGGCCATGCTCTTTTCCTGGGCTAGAAGATGATGTGGCGGTCGTGGTAGAGCTGGACTATGCGATACCTTTTAATTCGAGTTGGACGGGTTCTATCGTTAGATGGAATAGGAAAGTGTTTTTTGTTTCTTTTTCTCACTCTACTCTTCTTTCTTATTCCCGCCATTCTGGTTAGATCACTTATCTGTTTCATTTAGGTCCTCCATTTGCAAGTATTTTTATGAAAACCATGATTTTATCGTACTCTTGCTGAGTAAGTTTTTCCTCTTTCAGATTTTCATCTGCCACTCTCTTTATATCATCCTCAGCATGAGGACAGCAGGTTAAGAGGATTTGACCCATTACAGTTAAGGCCTTGTTCTTTTGTGGTTCTTCTTCTTTTAGGATTAAGTTGAAAATAGATTCAACCTCTTCCACCTCAATCCAATCAAGTTCCTTCTTTTCTTTGAGATTTTCATTATTTTCACTCATGTTTTTCTCCTTAAAAATAGATGGGATAGGGAGACAGACCCTTTTGTCAGGAGGGAAGGAGGGTCTAACCTCACTGACGTGGAGCAAAGGGCTGCCTCCCAGTGTGTTCAAGAGTTGCTGAAAAGTAAACATCATATCAGGTGATTTATGATTAAGGAGTTTCTTCATTTCAGAATGTAGGTCAGCTCTGGGTGTATACATACAATGTCAACTATTTTTACCCTGCAGTAGAGGTCATCCATTTCTATTTTCAATTCGTCCTCTCTAAACAACAAACCTTTTTCCACTAGCATTTTGTATATTTTAGAGAGGGGCACTTTTGTTGTACCTTGTTTTTTCAGCTCTTTGAGACATAATATGATGTACTCTCCTAAATCTTCAATTGTGTGCTTGTTAACTTTTTGCATTTTATCCCTCCTCTGATTTTGGTTTGTGTAAATCTAGAATTCCGTTCTGTTTGAGAATGATTTCCAGCATTCTTGCCGAGCTTTGGGCTTTTGGGTGCTCTGACCTTTTGAGAAACTCTAAGTGGCTTATGAGTTTTTTTGAGAGTTGTTCTAGCTCTTCAGGGTCTGTGCTTTCTGGGTCTTTGAGAATCCGAGCTCTTTCTTCTCGGTAGGCTTCTAAGTCTTGTTCTATTTCTTCTTGTTTTATAGCTAAACGACGATCGCAAAAGATTTCTTCTAGAAGCCTATCAAGCTCTTCCCAAGCTTCGAATTCTCTTTGCTTTTTTGATTTTTTATTCGACATTTTTTCCCTCCTTAGAAAAATAATCTTCTTTTCATCTCTATGATCATCCTGACTTGTTTTACACGTCTTGGTTTGGATCTAGGTTTCTGCTTTGGTTTGACAACTACTGGCGCTGAATTAGGCATGGATATTGTCTCTTTTTCAGATACTTCTGCTGATGCTTGTTTTTTCTCCTTCATCAATTGATACTTCTTTTTTCGCTCCCAGAATATGCTGCTTATTTGTTTTCTGTCCAGGATAAAACTTCTTTTACATTGAGTACATAGAAAGAAGTGAGCTTCACAATCACAGTTGTAGTAAGGGCCGCAATAAACAAATTCATTGTGTTGGCAACAGATGCACTTTAGCTCTGAACTCTGCACAATTCTTCGGTAAGATATATAGCGTACTTTATGCTTTCTTCTCAGCTTATACCACTCTTTTCTTTTACTTTCAATTAATTCAGTCAGATTTAGCTTTATCTCATTGTTCTGCTCTTGTTGAACCACTTTTTTCTTCTTGGAATCCTCTTTTCTTTTTGCCTGCTTTTTCTGCTCTGTATCATTTTCTGTTTTTATCTCTTCCTCTTCAGGTTTTTGAGGAGGATTAAAAATGATTCTTTTTTGATAAGTGGTTAGATGAGCACTCCCTCCTGCTAGCACCAAGCCCCAGATAACAGCCACTACCAATCCTACAAGGATAAGAAAACCAGTTATCCCAAATTCCCAGACAATAGCAACTACAACTCCAACAAGGATGATAAAAACAATTGTCATTTTATCCTCCTAGGCAGAGTTATTCTCAACTCTGAAATCTCGGGCTATTTCTATGAACATCAATATGAAGAATGCTGCTAATAAAAAAGCAATAAAGCCCAACACAGATGTTCCAAACCAGCCATAAAAAAACCTTGTACCAGGGAATATCTTTCTGACAAGCATTCCTATTCTGGAGAACAAGAACCAGAGCGCATAGTAAACACCAACTATGAAGAAAGGAGACAGAACTACAATAACATTAAAGCCAAGATTTGAGGTTCTGCCTTTCTCGTCAACATATCGTGAGTATCCTGCAACAGTAATCAGAATAGCAATCAACAAGCCAACTCCCCAGATGATTAAGGATGTTTTAATCATTGAGAACAAGTCAGGCTCTTCTTGTGCCTTTAAAAGGACATAGGTAATTGACCCAAATATGAGTGTTAGAATAGATGCAATAGCGAGTCCTAGACCAGGAAGAGAATCACTCATCTTTCTTGCTTTTCTATCCAATACCAAACTCCAGATGATCAAAGCAATGCCCACGAATGAGCATACAAAGAAAAATATCCAATACCATGTTTTTGGACTCATAATAACCTCCTATTAATATTTTTATTTATGTTAATTGTCAAGCTTTTGACAGAATTGTTTTCTTTGCTGGTGAGGGCCCTGCTTGTACCAGCGGTGGAATCTACAAGATACCCATCCCCTGAGTAACAACAGGAGCTCTGAAAGCGCCTTACAGGGCCCTCATACTCATTCACCTCCTTTAGCGCCTCCTTTTTTCTAAACCCTGTTCCTCTTTTTACCATTTATCAAGCAATCTGAGGATTCCCAGCACAATAACCACAGTACAAGCTGCGCCTAGGGAGAGTGCACCAATTACAGTATTTCGAATCTTTCCGTATCTCTGTTTTTTAGACCTTTTTTCACTTTTTATTAGAATAGTACCGACATATAAGTCAACAGCAAGAACAATTGCTCCCAGCAAAATTAATACTGATCCTGTTAAGATGTTCATTTGTTTTCTCCTTTCTTGTTTTTTGGAAGTAGTTTATCTCTTTCCTCAAAATCTTTATTGATTTTTTTGAACTCAGAATCTTGTTTTCGTTTCATGTATTTCAGGAAAAGTATGTAAATAACTGTAACAATCACCATAAGAATTGGTAATAGTCCTAGTTTCATGTTTCTTTCCTATTTCAACCCTAATTTTTTTAACTCAGCCTTGTTCCTCTTCTCTAATTCTTTTAAGCTCATTTCTGCTCTGTAAGGAGAGTCTCCAAGATACTTTTTAATTTTTAATGAAGCAAATCCGAGAAGAAGAACACCTAATCCCAACATACCGCAACCTATGGTAAAATAAGTCCAGAAATTTGAGTAATTCTTAAATACTAGTTCTGAAATAGATGTGAAAAAGGTGTAGAGGAATGATAGGATTGTAAGATTATACCCTGCATCTATAAAAAATCGTACAACGCCACCTTTTTTTATTTCCTCAAATTTTCTTAATCGTTTAGCCCAAAGAAAAACAATGGCTATTGTGACTAGGTACAGGGCAACCAGAAACCAATGATAAGTTATTTCAAAGAGTTCTTTCATTATTATTCTCCTTTCTTGGCTTTAGGCCAAAGTTTTTTATTCAAAAACCTTTTAAAAGACATTTTTAGTTTAGGTATTCCCTCCAATTAACCTTACTTGGGAACTTTCTCCACTTATTTACCCTTATTTTTTCTAGGCTCTTCTGGTCGTATAACACAGGAGTGGGTTGACCTTTTATCAGGGTTATAGCTCTTTTCATTACTGAGTCTTTACCATCAACATCATTACACCCAAAGATATGTCCTAGTTCGTGAATCAGAACAGGAACCAACAGTATTGGTCGGTCAGAAGGTGAGACCAAGGTCTTATTACTTAATACTATATAACCCTTTTGTGAATCAGCGCATGCTTGGGCTTCTTGTAATCCATGAGAAGTTAATCCCATGATTATATCAACACCTTGGTTCTTATCTCTGGGAAAATCTTTTTCTAACTCAATGAGCACAGATAAAAAGCCTTTATCACTCTCTGTTTCTCTCTGCCAGTGTGCATATCTAGTAATCTCTAAACTAAGACCTGTTTTCTGAACCGAAAGCAGCATAGACATCGTAGAAATTATTCTAGATATTTCTTTTCTCCAATTAACTACTTCAACCCTGTACCCAGAATCAGCCACTACTAACAATTTAAGAATTCTATCTTCATCAGCAGACTTATTAGGGATTAAGTCAAAGCACTGAGAGAACAAAGGGGTATTGATTAAAAGAGTAGTAGTTAAGAGAAAGATTCTAACAAGTTTATATCTTTGCATTTCATTCTCCTTATATAATTTATAATCGAGAAATTTTTCTCTGTTTTTTTCAAGGCAAGCGCCTCGTCCGGCTCAGTTCTGTCTGTTCAATTATTTGACAAGGCGCAGTTTTTCAGAGGGGAAATGGGGCTTTGACATTCCAAATATTTGCATTGGTATTGTCAGGGAGCCCCCTTGTGTTTTAGCATCCAGACTTGCATCCTACTTACATCCTTACTTGTGCCTCAAGTCAAACTCTTTGATGTGCTGTAGATATCCAGGATCAAGTCCTTCTCTTCGGATAGCTTGCATCAGATCATTGAATTCTCTTGAATGCTTCATGTCTGTTGGTCTTGGAAGAGGCCATTCAATGGGTACGTCTTTCACGATTCTTGAACCATCTTCTTCTCCTTCATCGCAAGAGTAAAATGGGGAAAGAACAATAATTCTGGAGCCAAGATAGATAGCTTCTTCTAGGTCATGAGTCACAAAGATGATGGTTTGCTTTTCACATTCCCATTGCTCTATCAAAAAAATCTGCATCTCCTCGCGCGTCCCCACATCAAGGGCTCCATGCGGCTCATCCATCAGCAGAACTTGTGGCTCCATGATCATTGCTTGAGCAATTGCTGCTCTCTGCCTCATACCCCCTGAGAGTTGATGAGGATACTTATCTAGATGCTCTCCTAAGCCAACTTTTTCAAGGTAATCCGTAGCTAGTTCTCTGAACTCTTTGGATTTTTCTTCGACATAACCACGTTTGAAAATCCGATGAGAAAGGTCAAACTGCTCCAGCTCCAGGCCAAAAACCACATTTTCAAGCACTGTGAGATTAGGGAACAAGGAGTAATGCTGAAAAACAACTCCGCGATTGCGATCAGGTTCTTTGATTTCAACATTGTTCATCAAGACCTTGCCAGAAAAAGGCCTTTCAGAGCCTAGGATCAACCTTAACAGTGATGATTTGCCACAGCCAGTAGGCCCAACCATGGTAACAAATTCTCCACATCTGATTTTGAGGTTGATATCATTCAGAACTGTGCGCATCTTTCTTTTTTTCCCGTACCTATCCGGGTACTTCTGATAAACGCCTTCTACATTTATGACGTATTCACTCATGTTTTCCTCCTCACCTGTTGTGTAGCCAACGATTACGGTATCGTTTATTGATCCACACTCTTACGATTAGGTCAGCTGTGAAAGCAATCAGACTGATCCATAAAACATAGGGAATGATGATATCCATGGCTACATAGCGGCGGATGACAAAGATCCGGTAACCCAGACCCACAGTAGCAGCCAGAGACTCTCCAGCAATTAGGAACAAGAATACAGCTTTGAAGTTCAGGCGGATGGTATCTAATACCAATGGGTAAATGTTTGGCTTAACAATTCGATAGACAATTTCGCCATGACTAGCGCCTAGAGTCATTGCCTTGGTGATCAATTCTCTGGGAAAAGCCTTTGCTCTTAGATAAGTATCGAGAATAATGGTCGGCATCACTCCGATGACAATCAGAGCAATTTTAGATACCTCTCCCAGGCCAAAGACAATAAACAAAATAGGCAGTATTGCTAAAGCTGGCGTTTTATCAAAGAAAAGCACAAAACGATATAGGAGCAATTCTAAATATGGGAGTGTGCCCATATTTAAACCAATGACCACTCCTAGGAAAATGATAGCTAAAGCAATAAAGCAACGGCGCAGACTGGCATAGGTGTCAAATGCAAGACGGAATTTATCTTCTGCCTCCTTGACCATGTCTGGGTCCCTGGTTTCTGGATCAAAAACCGATCTTTTAAATCCATCGATCATTTGGGAAATCTTCGGAGTCAGTTTTTCCTTTGGATTTGCTTTGTGCCTGACATCAGCAGTTCTTACGTAGAGCATGAAGAAGAGAACAAAAAGCACCCATGGGACGATTATCTTGACAGCTCTGCTTGGTGTAGCATTGACTTTGAAGAACTTCATACATCACCTCCTTTTTTAGAATTGAGAAATAGGAAAGGGCGCTGAAGATTAAATTAACCAACAACGCCCTTCCTTGAACTGCACTTGAACTTTACTTCAGTTTGCCTTCAGCTGCTTTGCGCATGAACGAAGCGTCAAAGATGAACTGGATATTGTTCCTGTCACCCTGAACTGTGCCGTCGGGATACTGAATACCGACTTCGTCGACCGAACTGGCATTTTCGCCGAGCAGGTTGTGTTTGAAGCAGAAGTTCCGGACATAGTCCATATTCTTCCTGACTTCTGCGCTTGACATGTACTCTGCTGCTGATTCCGGCGTGTAATACATCATCGTGGTTTTGAGCTGGTTCTTGTATTCTGTCAAAGAACAGCCAGCAGATTCAGCCATCGACTCCATTGCGTTATCTGCAGTTGATCCGCGTTTGGACATGATGCCCATTACTTCGTACCATGCTCCGGTCAAGGCCTCGGCAAAGTCAGGATTGTCCTCAAGAACTTCGGTGCGAACCACACACAGATCAAGAATCTCTCCAGGTATCTCAGAAGAGTCAAAGACCTTAGTGATGCCTGGTTCCTGAAGAATCTCCATAACCAAGGGATTCCAGGTAACAACAGCCTTCTGACTGGTGTTGGCAATAAAGGCCGGAGCGATGTCACTATCACTGACATTAACAATTTTTATGTCAGATTCCTTCATCCCATTCTCTTCAAGAATTCGAACCACACTATAGTGTGAAACAGAAAATTCAACCAAATAGACTTCTTTTCCTTTCCATTGCTGTATGGTTTCACAACCCTCTCTACCCAGACCTGCGTCATTGCCATTGGAAAAGTCTCCGAGAATGATGACTGTGGTTGATACTCCTGCAGCAGCCGGCATGTCCAGGGCTTCCATGTTGGTCATCACACAAGCATCGGCTCTTTTGGCGACGAATGCCACAACCGAAGGAATGTAATCCATGTGACGAAATTCGATCTGAATACCGTACTTGTTAGCCCATTTCTTGAGGATTCCGGACTGATTTGCATAGTACCAAGGCATCCAGCCTGCATAGATCGACCCGGCCAGGATGAATTTGGTCTTCTTGGCAGCCCAGATATTGGTCGGCGTCATGAAAGAAACGACAAGAGCAACCGCCAAAGCGATTGCAAAACCTTTCATAAACATCGATTTCATAATTTTTCTCCTTTTTTTTGGTTTTTTGTTTTGGATTTGAAAAGACTGATGTTTTGTGTTTTTCAATCTCTTTTCGTGTTTTCCCTCCTTTTTGTTTGTTAAGAGTGAAAGAATAGGAGAGCTCAAACCAATCCTTGGAAAGGGGAGAGCTCACCTATTACCTTACGCCTGCACAGCTTCCAGTTTGCTCAGACCTTCACGCAACTGTTTCTTGGCTTCACTTAATTTCACAGTAGCCTCGGCGCGTTTCTGTTTGTTCTCCTCATCGAGCTGGCGTCCTGCTTCCAGGGTTTCCAGAAGTTTCTGGGTGAGTCCAGCGACATGGGTGACTTCCTCGAGCAAATCCTGTCCTTGGGATCTCTTGGCTGCGATAAAGGCCTGCCTCAATCCATCAGCATTTAAATTCTCGATTTTGCGGATGGCAGTTTCCCGGGCCTGACGATCACCTTGGGCCTTAGCTAACAGATAGAGGCTTACTGCGTGCGCAATAGCGTTCTTTAAAACAGGAATGTGGTTCAGAATAGTACGTGTTATGTTTTGTAGTTCGATCTTGGTAGCCCTTTGAGTGGTACGGATCTGTGGCCCGTTCATCATGGCGCGTAAGTACGCGGTCTTCATGTCGATCAGTCTCACTTCAAAGCTGGTGACCTGTTCCTTGAAGTCATTGGCTTTCTCGCCGTCCTTGGGGTCACTGCTTTCCTGAGCAATCTTTTGCAGCTCTGCCAGTTTCTCCTTGCCGATCTGCAGGGCATATTCACCAGCGATGATCCAGAGGGCCATCTCATCCTGGAATTCGGAGTTGTTATCGTGAAGCTTGTCCAGTTTGACATTCTCCCCGATGAGCTCATCCTTCCGTTTCTCGACTCTTTTCTCGATTTCTGATAGGAGCTTGTCCAGGTCTTTGTACTTCTTGAGGAAGATCTTGGCCATCTTCCAGAGTTTCCTTAGGAACTTTCCGACCATACCGCCTTCCATGGCTTTTTTAGCCATTTTCTGGAAATCTTCCAGTTTGGTCTTTTTGACTCCTTCGGAAAGAGCAATGACTAGGTCTCCTGCAGGCCCTGCTTCCATGGCATTGACACCGTCAAGCAGGGTGTCTAAGAATGCGCTCATCTTTTTCTGGGGCGCGGACGCGAACAGCATAACATCGTTGCTGTCACTCCAGTCCAGGGCATTGGCTTGTTGATTTGCCCAGGCATGCTGTTCCTCAGAGAACTTAGTGGGATCCACCAGAGGTTCTGCTTCGCCGGTACCTTGATCCAAGGTAATGACAGGAAGCTTGACACTAACTCTTTCCTTGCTTTGCTTGGCTTCTTTTTCAGCCATACTTACCTCCTTTTAGGATTCTAAAATTTTTTCAAGGGTTTCAGCTTCAACTTGTAGACCATCTAAGTCGTTCTGTTGAAGCCGATCGAAAAGATTGACATAGTGAGTATGCAAGTTTGTTATGCTTGCCTCTATGTCAGAAAGTGATTTGCGAATGGTCTCTGACCAGCCTGCTTTTCTTTGGAGCTCTGCATATTTTTCCAGCAGCTTGGCAGTTCTTTGGATGTGATTAGGAAAGGTTGCTATTCTACGGATATCACTCGGATCATCTTGTGCACAGTTCTCGAGAATGGCTTGAATGATATCTCTCAAATTCTCCACTTTTCTTTTGAACTCGCCGCTGAATTCTTTTAGAAGATCATTGATCTTTTGAAGTGTTTGAACTGAGGGTCTTAGAAAATTATTCAGATCCTCTACTGTCACACCCCTGGCGAGAAGCTTTTCATAGGGATCTACAGGTCTGGGTGACAAAAAATAATGCCACACAAAGGAAATGCAAGTTGCTCCAAAGGTAGCAAAACCTATAAGGAAGAGGGTTGGACTTAGACCAAGAACAATTGCCCACAAGACTGATCCTGCAAAACCTGCGGCTGGACACGTAGTGGTCGGATGAGTAAAAGCTTTTTTTAACAACGCTTTCTTTCTCATCTCTGGAGTTGAAAAATCACGAACCGTAAGTGCAGAATCAGCAGTCGATTTCTTGCCATTCTTTTCCGAGTGTTTTGGTTTAGGCATAGACAACCTCCTTTGTTTATTTTTTGCCTACAAGGTGCTTCCTGCTAATAGGACAAATTCCACTCTTGACATTCGCAAACGCCACAAGCGAGTTGATTCATCTGGTTTTCTCTGAGGCTGACGAGTAGCTCCATAGCCATTTGGTCGAAGACGATCAGGGTCAATACCATGAACAGCAATTAATCTTTGGGCAACAACTTGAGCTCGTTCAGTTGACAGCTTTTTGTTGGCTTCTTCATCACCAGGACCAGTGTGACCACCAACAATCACTCTGTAATTGGGATAGTTAGTAACCAGCATCTGAGCCACTCTATCAACTACGTCTTTACCCTGATCATCTAGGCGGTTGGTTCCTTGTTGAAAGGTAATTGGTTCAATACGCATAGTACCGATCTCTCTTAAGTTTGCCCAACCTGCGTCGTCCAATGGCTCAAAATCAACCACAGTAGAAATAGCTCCTGCACCAACAGCCCTTACACTTGAACTGGCTAACTGAGACAAAAAGCTGTCATTAACAATCAGATAGGGGTCGCGGAGACTATCAGCAGTGAAATCACCTTGTTTTGGCTCTTGATTAGATCGGATCATTACATCTGAACAAGCAACTATGGTTTTGACAATGCCCATGTCAGGTGCGCTCACTCCACTGATTTGAATACCGAATTGTAAAGCGCAGTTTTCTTGAAGGTCATACCAATCGATTTTTTTAAGCATAGTCTCTACCACATCCTCATTCAGATCAGCTGTTCTGGACATTTCCTTGATCATGCGCTCCTTGTCTGTTGCATAGCGGTCGAGTACCATAAAGTAGGTGTTAAGGAATTTTTGGAGTATAGCCGGCTTCCTCTGAACAAAATCACGATGAAAAACAAACACATCAATGATATAGCCAGCAAATTTGTCTGAACCCCAAATAACTTTCATACCCAACTTGTCAACAGCTCTAGAGACCTCAGGTTCCCACATGACAAAGACGTCGCCAATACTCCGATCTTTTTGTGCTTTTTTGGCTCTCTCATAGGCTTCCTCTGAGCTGCCAACCTCGGAACGCCAGCTGTTGTCTGCTTGGAGCCTGTCAAAATCAAAGTCAGCAATGGTTAGGTCGATCAAGAAACTGCTGGGTGATTCAGAAGTGTAGACGAAACGCAGAGCTGGATTATTCAGATCATTGATTCTTCCTGTTGGCAGCACGTCTGCAAAAGCAACCATGGCATCAGCGCCTTTGGACTCAGAAATTGAGGCCACAATAACACCAGGGTACTTGTGCCTGAACCCATGCTTGAGGTACTCAGCTACTGGTAGGACAATGAAATCATATTCACCGTCATTGAATTTCTCCAGCCTCTCTGCATATGCACCACCGTCATCATGGAACGAGAGTTCAATGCCATTACGAGGAGCATAGATTCGCATATCAGGCGACTTAAGAAACCAGTAACCTAGATAGCTGTCTCCAGCCCATTTGATGAGTTCAGTGTCCTGGGCTCTTGAAGTAGAAATCTGCTTCTTTTTGAACACTATTGGGCTGATGAATTTAATCGCTACAGCTACAATAGCAACAATAGCGAATATCAGTATAGGTCCTAGAATTTTTTTGTTCATTGTTTATACTCACCTCCTTTGTGAGTAAGCCTAGGGCAACAGACAGGTTTCATCTAGATATATTATATCCAGACAAGTTCCATCTGTTGCCCCTTGACTTTACTTATTTTTTTTCCACGAATTCTGTTGGCTCAAAGACCTCTGCCTCTGCCACTGCTTCTACAAGTGCTTTTTCAAGGGCTTCATAATCATCTGCTTCATAGTAGGCATGAGAATATTCTTTGAGCGGATGGCCTCTCTCCATGCACAAGGCAATGGTATGCATGATGATCACACCAAAGCTTTTGGTTTCTCGAGCAGCTCTCTCAAGGCCACTGGCTTCTCCGTCACTCACAATTATCATCCCGTAAGCACCATATCCCAGCTGCTTCTTGTATTGAGCAATTAATTGGTCAGTGCCTGTACGAATGGCTTCAGCCAGAGGAGTACCGCCACCGTCTCTGATGTCTTCAATAGCTTGCATAAACTCAACTCGATTTCCAGAGCCTAGAGCTACAACTTCTCGATCACCACGACCGTCAAAGACATAGAGGCCCAGATTCACATCATCAGGTACTTTGGACATAAATCTTCGAAGAGCTTCTTTAGCTCCGTCAATCTTTTTCTGGCCAGCGCAGTTGTCTCCCATGCTTCCACTGCCGTCAAAAATGAAATAGCAATTCCGGGTAAGCGATTGCTCGCCAGCAGTATCATCAAAAGGAATCTCTTCAACTTCTGCTTCAGCGGTCTGTGCATCCCGAGGGGTTTCTGATATGCAAGCATAGTTAGAGATGAAAGCGAGCACACAGATACAGAGGAGGCTGAAAAGGAACAATTTGTTGAAAACTTTTTCCTGTTTCATTATTTCCTCCCCTATTTTTTTAAGGGCACGAATTCTTCTGCTTCAGCCTCGATTTGTTTGACCAAGAAGACTACGCGCCGGTTTTCATTCCACTGCTGTTTGGTCTTCATCTCAGGGTGCTTGGGTGCATCAATCCCTCGACCAGTGGCATAGAACCGGGTTTCGTCAAGAACAACACCTTTATTCTTGGCAAACGCCAGAAAAGTGTTACGAACTGCTTGGGCGCGCTGCAAGGAAAGGTTTTTACCAGTCTGCTTGATCTGAGCCAGTTCCTGGCTAGAGGCACCTTCTTGTTCGCGTTTTTGGAAATTGTAAGGGTTGGTGTGGCCTTCAATGGTTATAAGAGCGCCTCTGTTTGTGTCCACAAGACTCAGAGCTTCTTGATAGTCATTGGAATAGCGCGAAACCGGGAATTCATTCTGGTTAGGGTCAAAGAAGATTTCAACCTTGAAAAGAGTGCCTTCTTCTTCCCAAGTGGCTGCTTCTGCAGCAACTTTACTTTCCACATACCTGGCCACTTTCTTGGTATCAAATGCCTTCTTAGGAGCAGGTGCTGGTGCAGCAGCTGCAACAGCATACTTTAATCCGCTTCCCAGGGCATTGTAATCCCAGCCAGCAGAGGCAATAGGAACTGTACCTGTCATCAAGCCCAGGGTTCTGAAAGAAGCCTGGATTTCCTTGGTCAAGGTTGCCAAGGTACGACTGGTGCCTTTGCCTGTGAAGAAAGCAATATTGCCTGCATGGCCAACATACTCACAGTCACCTAGCAAGGCTTCGGTATCTCCTGTTAGTGTAGGAGCACCCAGCAACAGAGTTGCTGACTTGGATATGAGCTGCCTATACTTGGCCTGGTTACTGGCTTTGTCAGCTAGTAAATCCCGAAGAGCTTCTTCTCCTCTCATCAAGGCCTTGACATAACCCTGAACTTTGCTGCGATTGGCATCAAAATAGTCCTTTCGCACTGCGTATACATCGGAAATGATTCTTGAGGCAGTCTTGGTGGAGAGCTCGATTTTTGCTCCCTTAACTGAACCCTCAGAACCATCGCCAACAGTTCCTCCAGAACTCAAAGCCAAGGCATCAGGAATAATACACATCACGGCGTCAAGGCTTGAGTCTGCTCTAAAAGCAGAAACCGGGTCAACGATTTTGCCACGCGTATCATAGTCAGGTTCGTACAGTTCTTTCAGATACTTGAACTGAACCTTATCCAGGCGCTTGGCATTGGCAAAAAGATTAGCAGCATAATCCATGTGCGGACCATACAGCTGCAAGGCAACTGTCTTGATGTTGCTCAGTTTTTTGCCTTTACGCACAACCATGGCGTCGCCACCAACAGACCAAGTCATCTGATAGATAACTACCAGTTCCTGGCCATGAGCTTTAAAAGCATCAGCAGCTGCATTGATCATGCCCATGGTTCCACGCAGAAATGGAGTTTCGCCGGATAAACACATCTCAACTTGTTTGGCAAAGTTGTCTTCGCGAAAAAGCGTAACATTCCAGCCTTCGTCGCGGAAGAAACCTTCCATCTCAGCCAAAACAGTGGCAATATCACCACCCCAGGTAATGGTTGGAACCTTGGTAGCACCAGTGGTACTTACTGGCCGCACACTCACCTTGACTACCTGAGACAAGGGTTGGGGTTGTAGATACTCGGCCTGTTGTGCGAATGCCTGAAAACCAAACAAACACACCAAAGCGAGAATCACAAAAAACTTTTTCACTTTGTTTTCTCCTTTTTCTTGTATTTTTGGATTGTTTAAAGGTAAATCCTGCTTCAAAGAAGCAACCTTAAGACAGAAACATGATTCGATAGACACCTCCTCAGTATGTAGGATTTTTTTCTCAAATTATGCTTTACCCTCTTTTTCTATTGCACCTCCTTTTTTAGAATCTCAACAACCTACCAAGCCAGTTTGATGTTCAAGGCTGGCCCAGGTTCGAGTGGGTTGACTTCCTTGTTCACTAATGGAATAGTTAGTCCAAAGATCAGGTTCGTGTTCCACACTTTGAAAGCTCGGGAAAAGTCAAACAAAGCCAAGGCTCCTTTGCCTTCGCTGTAGAATCCAGCATTGTAGCCAACCTCAACAGCAATATCAATTCCAAGGATGACTGATGGTTTGCTGGCACTTGCATAATAGTAGAAGCCTTTGAACTCAGGGATGTCTTGGTCAGTTCCCCAAAGGAATCCACCAGCTAATTCAATACCACCAGCTTCAAAAAAGCCTTTGGCACCAGTGATAAACCCTTTATCCCAGGAAGATGCATCATCCAATCGCCAAATGAATCCAGAAGCAAGGATTTCAAGATGGCCAAAGAATGATTTCTTGGCTTCAAAACCCCATTCATTGTAAGGGTCATCTCCAATGCCAAGCGCACCGTAAGTAACGATTTCCAGATCATCTCCTACAATAAAGACAACAGCTGGGAGAAACACCTCTTCATCTGGTGTAGCAAAGCTCAACCCACGGTAAAGATACGAGTTGGTAACCTTGAACTCTGAAATGATTTCAACACCATTTGCCAGAACTGATGTGACTGAAACCATTCCAAGAACAATAATGATAGAGAGAAGTTTTTTCAAGCTAACCTCCTTTATAATTTGCTTTAATTTTGAATCAAATACTCAGTTATGCTTTTCCCCCTTGTGTGACACCTCCTTTGTCTTTAGGATTTTTTTATTCAGATCAAGTTTACTATCGGTCCTGGTATTTGGGCTTGACTTCAAAGACAACAACTCTGGTTACTGCAGCATCATATAATTCATCTGCGATTTTATACTGAACGCGTATGATTTCGTATGTTTCAGCAAGCTCTGTTTGTCCTTCTATGATAGATTTTGAATATCCATCAACATCATCCCATGATTTCCAACCACGGATATCCATACCAACCACAGCAATGAGTTTGTCAGGTTCAATAACCACGATTTTGTAATGTTTTTTTTCAGGTTTTTCTTCAACTTCTTCCTTGGGCTTTTCAACTCCTTTTTCACCATATTCATCAGAATTGGTGACTTGGCATCCAAAGTTGAACATGAGTGTGAGAAGAAAAACTGTTAAGACCCAAAAACTATACTTTCTCATGTTGGTCCTCCTTACTCTTCCATAGTTCCTTCGTAGAAGATGAGAAAGGCTTCCAAGTCACCATAGGAAGCACTGAAAATCATTTCTGTTTTCAGGATTCTACGCCCTTTATCTCTTAAGATTTTTTGATGAGCTTGGATAAAAGTTGAGAAGTCATTGACATAACTGTAGGGGTTCTCAATCACTCTGCACGTAACTACTGTGTCTGGTCCAAAGGTCTGAACATCATAGTATCGAATATCACCATAGTAATATTTATATCTGCCGTTCTGTATGTCCTCAACAGCCTCTTCGACAGGAGTGAGTTCTACTTTCTCTTCTACCACCTGTTGTTCCTTGCCCTGCTCTGCCTCATTAATGCCTTCACAAGCTGTGAAAACAATCAAGGCAAAACACAAAATAACCATTAAAACAAAGAATTTTTTCATAACAGATATCCTCCTTTGTTTCCTTTTTTACTGTAAATCCCTGCTTGTGATCTGTCTTAGGTCCTCGGGTGGTTCTTGCTTGAACATTCTCCACCAGAAATTCTTCCACTTGTTGAGCTCAGCCCCTACGTCGCTATTGTACTCCTCAATGATATCGCCGAGAGTAGCGACTTGGAAGCTACCATCAATCTGCTCGATTCTCACCACATAATGTATGGTTGGTGAAGTGTTGGTCTTTGCAACTTCATTGTATATCATGATAAGATGTTCTCGGCGTGCATTGAGTTGTGCATACTGACTTGCATCATCTATGCATGTAGCGAGCCAGCCAATCAAGCAAAAAGCTGATATAACGCAAATAATCCAGAACCCAATACCGATACCGATCCAAAGACGCTCTTTGCTGGTGCTGAAAATATAACCGAGCACAGCACATAGGACACTAATACTTAAGAAAATAATAAAGAATTCCATGATAGTTCCTCCTTTTTTGTTTTTTATATGTTATTATCTGAATAATTCTCAAGGCAGGCGCCTTGTCTGTACTGTTCAGGACTGCTTCACTGACAAGACGCATGACTGGTTTTGCGATGTTGTTTTGGTTCCACTATCTGTCTCTGAAGTGGTCTTCGATGCTCTCACCGTCGACATGTGAATAGTACTTCACACCATTGACAACCACAAAGGTTTCAGTTGCATCTGTGCCAATTCCTTCCACAGCAGCAGTTTTGACTTGTGGACTTTCATTTAATAGTCCAAGCACTGCATCAGCATGACCGGTTAGAAAACCCACGATGATGGCGACGATTAAGACGCAACCTCCAATGAGCACAAAACCCATTAACGGATTCTCTGAAAGAAAATCAAGGAATTTTTTCATGAGATTTCTCCTTTTTTATTCTTTTGTTTATTTTTCTTAAAGCTTTTCAGCTCATCGAACTTTGAATTCTAACCCGTTTTTGAATTGGAACTTATAGATTTCAAATACAGAATATTCTGGGAAGTTAACACCACGGACTTTTTCCACGAATTCTCCTATTAAGGTAATGTCTTCATTGTTCTTTTCTGCCAGCTTTAGATGAGCTTGGATCATGGTATAATTCTGAGCATTAATCCACCACCCCATAAAAGCAGTTATTTCACCATCTCCTTCTATAACAACACAGATTTGCCCTGCAGATTCACCAAAAGCTTCACCAATGCTCTTGATTTTGCCAGTAATTGTTCTGAGCGAATCATCTTCTTTTTCAGCATCAACTGTTGGGCAACACCCGGCAAGAATAATGAAAGAAACCAGTAACATAATGAATGATTTTTTCATGATTTTCTCCTTTTTTCCTTTACTTAAAATCGATTTGAAAGTCAGTGCTGTTGAATCGGATTTTTTCTATGTGAAACAGTTTTCTCCTCTTGTCATACTTTCCGATCAGGGTAATTTCTTGGCCTTTTTCCTTGGCATGGTTCAAATTGGCCAAAGCAATAATGTATTTGTCTGTGTCAGCCCATTTAGTTAAAGCAGGCGCAAGCGGGTTGTCACTCAGAAGTATGCATATTCTCCCGTTCACATCAGCTGGCGGAGCTTCTCCGATTCCCAGGATTGTTCCTGTTCTCTCTTCCTTTTCAGAGGCTTGAAGTGAAAAGCTTCCTAAGACCAGGAACAAAACCATCAACATAATGATTGATTTTTTCATGATGTCCCTCCTTTTTTTACCCTATTGCCTTTATTTGCAATACCTGAAACAAGACGCCTGCAAATGCTGAGATTGCAAACAACCACAGGCTTACCACTAGCAAGACTATGATAAGAATCAATGTGCTTGTCGCTGGATGTTGGCCTGCTTTTTCATTCTCCATGCATTTCTTGGTGTGAACAATCAGAAGAATGATGGCTGTGAGCATTACTGCTGCGCTCAGGATTGCTCCGATAATGAATATTAGCATTTGCTTGTTCCTCCTTTTTTTGTTGTTATTTTTCCATGTTATTCTCAAGCTCTCTGATGAGGTCTTGTTTTTGTTCATCTGTGAGCTTGATAAGCACATGATCGAAAATCTCTTTGGTGTCATAGTAGATAAACAACCATCCTTCTTGTCCGCCATAACTTCCGGTTCCATCAGCAGACATGGCAGTAATTATTTTTTCAGGATGTTCAGCAATCCATGTCTGTAAAACACGAATGGTATCAGTGCTGGAAGTAATGTTTATCCAACCTACATTCCTGCCATTGTCAAAAAGATTTTCTACAACTTCAGACGCTACTTCCTCATCAGGTTTGTTACCACAGGCAGACATCAAAATAATCGCAAACACGATTGTTAAAGCAAGAAACATATTTTTTCTCATGATTTTCTCCTTTTTTATCCTTGAAATGTTTTTCAACACCTATTAGAGAGGAGGGCTAACAGCAGAATGAAGATGACGATGCTCACCACTGGTCGTTTGACAAAAAGACCTATAATTCTTAACACAAGCCGTGGTTTTTTTGTTTCAGGCATTGTTTTCTCCTATTCTTTTAACTTAAGATCCATGCAAGTATTATAAGCCCCAAAATAGCGATAATAATCGCTATAAAGGCAACCAGAATCTTGGTGCCTTCCTTACCATAGTAACCTGCAGGCTTGGGTTCTTCTTCTTGCCTGGTTTCCTCTCTTTTTTTCATAAATGCAAATATCAGAAAAGGATTCATTTTTATTCTCCTTTTACCTTTCATCTATCCAACCTTGCAAGTAAGATAAGAAAGGAATTAATAATAAATGCTATTGCAAACCAGAAGCTGCTACCTCTTAATGGAGTGTCTGCACCTCCAGTAATAAGCCACCAAGCACCCCAACTTACCAATATACAACCCCACGTCACATACAAGAATCTCCATCTCTTTTTAAGCCATGCCTGCATATCCTTAACAAAAGTGAAGCCAAGGTACACTAATACACCCAGTGCGATAAGAAAATAACCAAAATAATTCATTTTTATTCTCCTTTTTTATTATCTTTTTCCCTTTTTGTTGATACCCAACCTATTAGAACTGCTAAGAAATAGAGCACATATAATCCAAAACCAAAGCAAAACTCTTTTATTGGTAAGCTTCCTTTTATCCAGTAAAGTATTAGAGAACCTATTACCAAGCCACCAAAGAGATATACTCCCCTTGGAAAGTAGCGTTGAAGAGTGTTTTTAAGTGAGATGCCTTTTTTACGTGCCACTATTCCTTTTCCCATTCCAAAAAAACCTATGAGAAAACCCACAAAGCCTATTGTGAATTGCCTAAGTATGGGAGACATTTTTCCTCCTTTTTTTATATATTTATGTGATTATTTTTTATGTTAAATCGAGAATTATTCTCTATTGTTTTCAAGGCAAGCGCCCAGTCTGTGCTGCTCTGTCTGCTTCTTATGACGGGGGCGCGTTGAAGAAGTTTGAACCGGAGATTTGTCTTTTCAGTCGTCCTTGTTTTCGTGGCAAAAATGAATAATAGGGGCCTGCATTGCTAGCCTTTTGCCGCATACCGGACAGCAATTAGGTTCTGACTCAAACAAAAACTTGATAAGCCGAATAAAAAAAGATTTCATCTTAGTCTTCCTCCCTTTGCTTTTAAGAAAGTAACCATTCCTTTATGCCCCCAGTAATCTGCCCAAAAGAGAGAGGTTTTACCGTCTTCGTCACGAGCATTAAGATAAGCACCGTTTTCAAGTAAAAACTTGGCAAGTTCTATCCTGTTGTAAGTTGCCGCCATATGAAGAGGAGTCCACTTTTCAAAATTACGAACATTAACTTTAGCACCTTTTTCAACTAAAAGTTTAGCTATTTCTACGTTACCTAAACTCACTGCCAAAGAAAGAAGGCTGTCTTCAGTGCCAGATGTCTTGTCGATAATGTTTACATCAAGTCCGCCTTCGATAAGAATCTTGAGTGTTGTTGTATATTTTTTGTTCAATAGCCAACTAAAGGCCCTGCTCAACTCTTTTGATTCCTCTTGTTTTAATTTGTCCATTTCTTAATACCTCCTTTTATTTTTTGAAGAATTCCCCCAAATCACGTTTTTTTGTGATTTGCAAATAATATATTTTTTTTTCGAGAAATTATTTCTCTGTTTGTTATCAGGGTAAGGGCGCCCTCACACCAGCTACTGACAAATGGAAGGCGCCGGTTTTTTGTTCTTTCCTTATTCAGGATTTCTTTGGACCTTCACCCAGGCAACTGCTATTTGCTCTAGTTCTTGCGGGAGTGAATCACCTGATAGAATTGGTGGGTTGTAATTAGCAGACACCAGGTAAGCATTGATTCTTGTTGCTCTTGGATCTATTCCTCCTGTTGTGATGTCGCAAACCCAGTTTCCATCACAGTCAATTGCTGTTAAGGGTTTATTCCAGTAAGGCTTGTTCCACCATCCACCATAAACATAGATGTAAACAGCAACCCTGTACTCATCTGGCCAGACATGCAGGACTCTGCCTCTAAGGTTTTCATAGCTGTTGTAAGGCGGAACATAGGTAAACTTTATCTCTGGCTTTCCCGGGCCTCCGGGTTTTTCCTTGCAAGTCCAGTTGTCTTCTGTGGTTAATCCTTTGAAAACATCCAGCATGCAAGTCTTCATCTGCCCATACTTATCCCATACCCCCCAATGAGCTCCTTGCGGGCCTTCGTACTGGTCTTTCCATTGCTCATCAAAGGCTTCAAAATAAAAATATTCAAATCCTTCTGCACGAGCCCATGAGACAAAGTTAAGGAAGTGATAACAAGCGTTTTCCAGTGAAGGAACAGCATTTCTAATAGTATCCCCAGCACTTGGCCAGCCTGTTTCTGACACAATGATTTTTTTGCCTTTTGAATTAGCTATCACTTCTTGGTGCCTGGCATGCAGGTTTCCAATAGCACGGTTAATATGATTGCCTTCCCAGTAAGGATAATAATTAACCATTAACACATTGCATGCTTTGATAACCTCTGGGTGAGCAACAAGATCATAATAAACATCTGCGGTTGTGACCTTGATTTTAGGAACAGCTGCTTTTACCTGGTTGATATAGTCTATGAGTTCGTACTCAGACATGTCATTGCGATGAAGAACCTCGCTCCCGACTATTAATAAGTCAGCCTCTCCTGCCTTGCCAACCTTTATCAGGTTATCAATCTCTTTTTGGTTTGCCTGAAAATCCTTGCTTAGCCAAGCGCCAATAGCTGCTTTTAAGCCAAGTTCATGAGCAATCCTGCCTGAGACTTCAAGCCCGTTAGAACAACCAAAAGTCCTAATCCAGTTAGTGTAAGGAGCAATTATTGTCATCCTCTCCCTGATCTGGTTTTCATCTATAGGGATTCCGTAATTAGGGTCTTGCCCGTCAATATAAGGGCTGAAGTTAAGCCCATGAATCCTGTAAGGCAGGATTTCAACAGAAGCAGAAGCAATGACTTTTTCCTGCTCATCATCATGAACAGTCACATCGCACCTGACAATATCCAGGGGATTGGTGTAGCTAAAAGGCAGAAAATCATTATCAGCATAAGATGAACCTGAGATAGATCTCCTCGGTTTTCTTATGACAGAATCATTGTTCACAAACCACTCAAACTCAACAGAGCTAAGATTGCCGTCTTCATCAGTAACAGATATTTCACACAACAAACCATCATAAGAGCTTGGATTCTCAGGAGTGATTTTAACACTTACAATCACGGGCGGATGATTCTCCTCGCAGCCAGAAAAGAACAGCAAAGAACAAAAGAAAATCAGAAAAAAGAAAAATCTGAAATTTTTCACTTACTTCACCTCCTTTAATTTATTTCTAAGAATCATGACCAAATCACTTTTTTGTGATTTGCAAATCTCCTTGATTAT